>CAZOHQ010000018.1:0-14082 GCA_964579455.1 uncultured Syntrophaceae bacterium
AATAACCCAGTATACGAGCTATGGCACCGTTATTCTGAGTATTATACAGGGCTTTGGTATAGCTGTCGGCCTGGAGAATATGGCCGGTCCGTCTGGGTTGTCCGTTGTTATCGCTCCGGGGTGGGCTTTTCGCCTGATGACTGTTATTACACTGACGGCAGGCACGTCCTTTATTATGTGGCTGGGAGAAACGATTACTGAAAAGGGAATAGGTAACGGAATATCTCTGATTATCTTTGCAGGTATCGTATGCAGGGGTCCCGAAGCTGTCGTGAATACCTTTCGCCTGTTGTCAACGGGTGAGATGGGTATATTCTTTGTCGTGATTCTCCTCGTGATGATGGTCGCTGTTGTCGGAGTGATTGTATTTGTAGAGAGTGCGCAGAGGAGGATACCCGTACAGTACGCAAAAAGGGTTATCGGGAGAAAGATGTATGGTGGTCAGACAACGCATTTGCCTTTAAAGGTCAATACCGCTGGTGTTATTCCTCCTATCTTTGCTTCATCTATAATCATGTTTCCCGCAACCATTGCAAATTTTATTCCGCATCCGTGGATGCAAACCGTTGCAGGGTTTCTGATGCCCGGGGGATTGGTATACGAGTCGTTATACGTAGCGCTTATAATATTCTTCTGTTATTTTTATACGGCCGTTACATTCAACCCCGTAAATGTCGCCGACAATATGAAAAAGAATGGTGGTTACGTTCCGGGTATACGGCCCGGTAAGAAGACTGCAGAGTATATAGACAGCGTTCTGACGAGGCTTACATTCAGTGGCGCCATATATGTATCCGCTGTTTGCGTCCTGCCGAGTATCCTGATAAGCCGGTTTAACGTTCCTTTTTATTTTGGGGGTACGGCCCTCCTGATCGTTGTTGGGGTGGCTCTCGATACGGCCGGTCAGATAGAGACCCACCTGCTTACCAGGCAGTACGAAGGGTTTATGAAAAAGGGCAGGGTGGGGAGAAGGCATTAACGGGTATTTCGTGCCCGAGTGAACTTGTGAGGCAATAAACCAGATGATCATCCTGAAATCTCCCGAAGAAGTAAGAAAAATGGGAGAGAGTAACGCTATCGTAGCCGAGGTATTAACTGGATTAAAGGAAAAGATAAGGCCGGGCGTAACAACATTGAAGTTGAATGAATACGCCGAGGATGTGACGAAAAAAAGGGGAGCGAAACCTGCTTTCAAGGGGTACGCAGGATTTCCTTTTGCGCTCTGTGCGTCTGTAAATTCAGAGGTTGTGCACGGTTTTCCTTCAGACAGGACTTTGGAAGAGGGAGACATAATAGGTCTTGATTACGGTGTTTATTACAAGGGTTATTATGGAGATTCAGCCATTACCGTTGCTGTTGGCGGTGTTTCCGCTTTGGCATCCAGGTTGATGAAGATAACGGAAGATTCACTGTATCAAGGCATAGAGAAGGCTAGAGAGGGAAACAGGTTAGGCGATATATCCTTTGCGGTACAAAGTTGTGTGGAACGTGGCGGTTTTTCAGTAGTAAGAGATTATGTTGGACACGGGATAGGGGAAAACCTTCATGAGGATCCTCCGGTTCCCAACTTCGGGATGAATGGCAGGGGTGTAAAGCTGAAGGCAGGTATGGTGATTGCCATAGAACCCATGGTGAATGAAGGATCATACAAGGTAAAAACAAAACCTGACGGATGGACAGTGGTAACAGACGACGGTAGCCTATCGGCCCATTTTGAACATACGATAGCCGTCACTGAAGATGGACCAGTGATATTAAGCAGCAGGATATAGGGGTAACACCCTTGGGCTCTTACGGAGTGATGATCGAATGGCTAAAGAAGAAGCAATAATTGTTGAAGGTACGGTATTGGAACCACTACCGAATGCAATGTTTCGTGTTGAGCTCGAAAACGGTCACCGTGTTCTGGCCCATATCTCTGGGAAGATGAGAATGCATTTTATCAAAATATTACCGGGAGACAAAGTGACGATAGAATTATCGCCCTATGACCTGACCCGGGGCAGGATTACGTATCGGTCAAAATAAGGCGGAAATGGAGTGAGAGAGCCGTGAAAGTAAGGGCATCTGTTAAAAAGATATGCGTTAAGTGTAAGATTATAAAGAGACGTGGTGTTGTCAGAGTTATATGCGAGAACCCTAAACATAAACAGCGCCAAGGATAAACAGCGGAGGTTGTAAGGTGGCAAGAATCGCAGGAGTTGATTTACCCAAGAATAAAAGAATGGAAATAGCCCTGACGTATATATACGGTTTAGGGAGATCCAAGTCTAAGATGATTCTTGAAGAGGCGGGGATCGATCTTGATACAAAGACAGACAACCTTCTCGATGAGCAGGTGGCCGCAATACGAGACATTATAGATAAGGATTACAAAGTTGAGGGTGATCTCAAGAGAGAGGTCACCATGTCTATAAAACGTCTTATGGATATAGGGACTTACAGAGGCTTGAGACATAGAAAGGGTCTGCCTGTGAGGGGCCAGAGGACAAGTACCAACGCGCGAACGAGAAAGGGCCCTAGAAGAGCTGTGGGAGGAAAGAGAAAGTAATACGTGAAGAGGCCGCCATGAGGCGTGCTCTCTATCTGGAGGAAAGATGGCTCGACCAAAAAAGAGAAATGTAAAGAAAAAAGAAAAAAAGAATATCTCTGACGGTATTGCTCATATTCAATCAACCTTTAATAATACCTTAGTCACTATTACGGATTTGAGTGGCAATGTTATTGCTTGGTCTTCAGGTGGCGGGCAGGGATTCAAGGGTTCAAGAAAAAGCACTCCCTTCGCCGCGCAGTTAACCGCCACGGATGCCGTTAAGAAGGCAAGGGTGCATGGGCTCAGAAACGTGCAAGTGTTTTTAAAGGGACCAGGTTCGGGGAGAGAATCAGCGCTGAGGGCGCTACAGGCAGCGGGTTTAAACATAAGTCTTATCAGAGATGTGACGCCGATTCCCCATAACGGTTGCCGCCCGCCGAAAAGAAGACGAGTTTAGATGACCACGTTCTAGATGGACCATATATTAGGGGAGGAGTATTTTGGCAAGATATAGAGGATCTTTATGCAGGTTATGCCGGGCCGAGGGTGCGAAGCTGTTTCTAAAAGGGGACAGGTGTTATGGCGATAAGTGTTCCTTTGAACGAAGGAGTTATATACCCGGGGAGCATGGACAGATTAAATTCAGGCGAAAGGCATCCGACTACGGCATCCAGTTACGAGAAAAACAGAAACTTAAGAGGACGTTCGGCCTTTTAGAAAAATCGTTTAAGGGATATTTTGAAAAGGCTGAGAGACAAAAGGGTGTGACAGGTACGAATCTGCTGCTCCTGCTGGAGAGAAGGCTGGACAATATGGTCTACCGGTTAGGCTTCGCGACTTCAAGAGGTGAGGCTAGACAACTCGTAAGGCACAATCATTTTTTAGTGAATGATAAAAAGGTAAACATACCTTCGTATCTGGTTGAGATGGGAGACAGAATTCAGGTTAAGGAAAAAAGCAGGAAGGTTGCCACTATTCTTGATGCGGTAGAAACCGTTGCCAGGCGTGGTGTACCCGAATGGCTGGATCTGGATAAAGATAATTATGCCGGTGTTGTAAAAGCGCTGCCCACGCGGGAAGAGTTGACCATGCCAATCCAGGAGCAGTTGGTGGTTGAGTTTTACTCTAAGTAAAAATGTATTATATGAGGAACTAACAATATGGAGAAAAACTGGAGCAGCCTTATAAAACCACAAAGAATAGAAGTTGATGAAAAGACCCATACATCGGTTTATGGCGAGTTTACATGCCAGCCATTGGAAAAGGGATTTGGCATCACGCTGGGGAACTCTCTGAGGAGAGTGCTCCTTTCTTCCATTTACGGTGCAGCCATTACTTCTGTAAAAATTGAAGGGGTACTTCATGAATTTTCAGCTCTCTCCGGTGTCAAGGAGGATGTTTCTGATATCATTTTGAACCTGAAGGGGGTACGACTGAAGTTATACGGAGATGGCCCCCGGACCCTTCAAATAGACAATTCCGGCGAAGGAACCGTTAAGGCGGGAGATATTATCACTGATGAGACGGTTGAGATCCTTAATGTGGATCATCACATAGCGACTCTTTCCGATAAGGCGGTGTTCAAGGCCGAGTTGATGGCCAGCGTGGGGAGGGGGTATGTACCCGCAAAAAAAGAGGCAGACCTGGATCAGGCTGAGGGTACCATCAATATTGATGCCCTGTTCTCCCCTATCAAGAAGGTTGCCTATACCGTTGCAAACGCACGGGTCGGGCAGATAACGGATTTCGACAAGCTTATCCTTGAGATTTGGACGGACGGGAGTATTCTGCCCGAAGAAGCCGTCGCTTATGCGGCTAAGATCTTAAAGGAGCAGATGAATGTATTTATCAATTTTGATGAACGGGAAGAAGTTGAGGAGCCAAAAGAGTTTGTCGAAGAAGATACTGTTGGTGAGAACCTGTTTAAGGGGGTCGATGATTTGGAGCTTTCCGTACGGTCGGCCAATTGCCTGAAAAATGCTGGGATTCAGTACATAGGAGAACTTATTCAGAAGACGGAAGCGGAGATGCTCAAGACACAAAACTTCGGAAGAAAATCTTTGAATGAAATAAAAGATATACTTGCCGAGATGGGACTCAGTCTTGGCAGTAAAGTGGATTTTTCACCTCCCGGCAGTGATGATGAAGGTGTGAAAGAATAACATTTGAAGGGGTAATGCTCAATGCGTCACATGAAAGCCGGAAGGAAGCTAGGCAGGACATCAAGTCACAGGAAGGCCATGATGAGAAATCTGGTAACTTCCCTAATGGAACATGAAAAGGTCACCACAACCGATGCGAAGGCTAAGGAATTGAGAGGCGTTGCCGATAAGATGATAACCCTGGGCAAGAGGGGGACTCTCCATGCGCGGAGGCAGGCGCTGTCTTTTATAAGAGATAATAGCATTACGAAAAAGGTGTTTGAGGAATTATCACCCCGGTACACGGAAAGAGCGGGAGGGTATACGCGGATAGTTAAGATAGGAAACAGAGCGGGTGACAATGCACCGATTTCCATTATAGAGTTGATGCCGGAAGAGAAGAAAAAAAGTGTAAAGAAGAAAAAAACCACAAAGTAGAGACAACGTAATATGATCAGTTAGGGCAGGGGATTACCCTGCCCTTTTTTATTTCTTGATTTTTTTGTGGGAAGGGTTATAATTATTCCCGTTATTTTGATAGAAATCTTATTATACAGTATTTAGATGGTGGCAAGGAGGTCGTGAGTTATGGGAGAAGAGAAAATTGGCGAGGTGATGAAATTTTTTGCGAAACCCAGTGTTGCGGCAGTTAAGATTACATCGGGAGAATTGCTGGTAGGTGATAAAGTCAAATTTACCGGCCATACGACAGATTTCGAAGACAGCATTGACTCGATGGAAATTGATAATAAACAGATCGAAAAGGCAACGGTGGGCGATTATATAGGTATCAAGACTGCTGACCGTGTTCGCCCCGGTGATGAGATGTTCAGGATTGTTCCAGAGTAATCCTCATTCTCTTAAGTAGAACGTTTTTCGATCAGGCATGGATTGAATCCCCGATGATAGATCTATGCGAAAAGAATTTTTAAGGCCATGGGTTGTAGTATACATCCTGTGGCCTTTTTGTTTGGAGTGCGTGCATGCAGAATCCTCTCTCATATCTGGAAGGATTGAAACAAAAGGGAATACACCTGGATCTCGGACCCATATCAAGACTTCTCTCCCGTCTTGGAAATCCCCAGAATGAATACAGCACGATTCTCATAGGGGGCACCAATGGCAAGGGGTCTACAGCGGCAATCCTCTCTTCCATATTAGCAAAGGAAGGGATGAAAGTGGGCCTCTATACCTCTCCTCATCTATGCGACTTCAGAGAGCGGATACGGTTGAATGATCAGATGATCCCGGAGAATACGCTTTGTTCACTCATAGATCAAATCCGGGAGGAGATCAGAGAAGACGTTACCTATTTCGAATTCGCTACGGCCCTGGCATTCCTGTATTTTGCTCGAAGTGAGGTGGATATGGGAATTATTGAAGTGGGTATGGGGGGGAGACTCGATGCAACAAATCTCGCATCTCCCAAGCTTTCCATAATAACCAATATTTCCATGGAACATCAGAAATATCTGGGTAATGACCTGAAATCGATTGCCGGTGAAAAAGGAGGAATCATAAAGGCAGGGGGCGTGTGCGTAACGGCAGCCAGAGGACATAAGATTATCGACACCCTTGAGGAAATATGCCGTCAGAGAGAGTCTGTGCTCTATAGAATAGGCAGGGATATGAAAATCAGGAGATCCGGAAAGGAAATATTTTCCTACTATGGAATTAATAAGCGCTACCGTGGTCTCAGTCTTTCTCTCGTCGGCAGACACCAGGTTGAAAACGCAGCCCTGGCCCTTGCGGCCGTTGATGTTCTGTCGGCAAAAGATCGAGACATCGATGACGGCTCTGTAGTTGAAGGGTTACGGGATGTCCGGTGGGAGGGGAGACTGGAGGTTATTTCCCGTGATCCACAGATTGTATTAGATGGCGCGCATAATCCCGCTGGGATCTCATCCCTGTGTAACGCCCTGATGGAAGACTTTTCTTGCCGAAGATTGATAGTCGTGTTTGGTGCGCTTAGTGATAAAGACCACACCGGAATGTTGAAGAGATTGCTTCCCCTGGCGGACATACTCATACTGACCCGACCGAAAGAGGAGAGGGCCGCACCGTCCCAAGATTTATTGTCGGTAGCTGCACCGCATCATGGACATATTGAGGTCGTAGACGATCCGGGAGATGCCCTCGCCAGGGCCCGTTTACTTGCCGGTGTCGACGATCTTGTGTGCGTTACGGGTTCACTCTATCTTGTGGGAGAGATAAAAAAACATCTGTGTTTTGACCTTCCGAAAAACAGGTTTATGTGATAGTAAATACAGCCTGTTGGCGTTGGAAATCTTATCCGAGGGATGCTTTGTGCGAAAAGGATGTATACTGCTTTCCATGTTACTCTATTTGTTTTTCTGCGGGGATTATTCCTTTGCCGACGTACGGGATATGCCTGAACGGGTGGATATAGAAGCGGATAGCCTGGCGTATGACAGCGATACCGAAACATATCGGGCCAATGGTAATGTCGTTATCACCTATGATAACGGGTACATTAAGGCCGATGATGTCATGTTGGACAGGATGACGAGTGAAGCCATAGCCGAAGGGCATGTCTTTATCAAGAGTGGTAAGGATATCCTTGAAGGGGAAAAAGTGCGAATTAATCTTGCCGACGATACGGGAACCATATCCGGTGGGAAGGTATTTTTTGACGGGAACCACCTCTTCCTGAGAGGGGAAACCATTGAGAAGAAGGGTGAGGCGACCTATTTCCTGGAGAGTGGCCAGGCAACAACATGTGACGGTGAAAATCCCGACTGGAGATTTACCGGCAGAGAATTAGAGGTCACCATTGACGGATATGGAACTGTCAAGCATGGGACCTTTCAGGTGAAAGGTATTCCCCTCCTCTATATTCCCTATCTTATATTCCCCGCTAAAACTACGAGACAGACGGGGTTGCTGTTCCCCCGTATCGCCCATTCGCGTGACAAACTGGGGTGGGATGTCGGTATCCCTTTTTACTGGGCTGTTTCGGAGAATGTTGATGCAACCTTCTATCAGCGCTATATGGACAAAAGAGGGTTCCAGGAGGGCGCGGAACTGCGGTATATTGTCAGTAAAGATTCGTATGGCATGCTATATGGCGATTATCTCCGCGATACCATGGAAGTGTCGGATGAGGAAGAAGATGTCTTTCTGAGCAGGGACTGGAAGAATAATAAGAACCGATGGTCGTATTATCTGGATCATCTGACGACATTCAGTCCGGGCTTTTACCTGAAGACAGATATAAAAAAGGTGTCGGACAGGTGGTATTTCAGGGATTTCGATTCATACAATTATTATTTGGCGCATAACAAAGAGAACAATACACGAACATTCGACGGAATTTCGTTCGACGGAGTATCGTTCGATGGTGATAAATCTCTGACTTCACTGAACTCAACGGTTCGTCTTGTAAAGGACTGGAGCCTGTTTAACGCGACCGCCCTTATGGAATATACGGATAATTTCCAGAGCTATTCCAATGATGAGACAATGCAAAAATATCCGGAAGTTACATTTACGGGTATACGGCAGCCTGTCCTTGATTCTCCCCTCGATTTTGAACTTGAATCATCGTATGGCTATTATTACAGGACTACAGGATACAGAGGGCATCTCTTTGATCTCTATCCGGTTTTATCATTACCTCTGGGGTTTGGTGATTATCTTGAGTTTACACCATCTCTGGGGCTGAGAGAGACTGGGTGGAGAAGTTCATATAGCGGTGATACCGTAGGTGAGAAGGATAAAGATGGAAGCCGCGAAATGTACACCATGGGCGCGACTCTTTCCAGCGAAGTGTACAGGGTGTTTGATGTGAGAGGGCGGGTTGTAGACAGGATACGTCATGGCATCAAACCGGAAATAGAATACACGTATATTCCGTATGCGGATGAAGAGGATGTTCCCGATTTTCTCAGTAATGTAACGGAAACGAACAGTGTGACCTACTCGCTCACCAATATATTTATTGCCAGATTGAAGGATGAGAGTGGGGGTATTACCTACAGGGAATTCCTCAATCTGAAATTGAGCCAGTCTTACAATATCAAAGAAGCGAGAAGGGATATCAACGAGTCGTCAGGGGAAAGGAGGCCATGGGGCACTATAAGCGCCGAGCTTGATTTTACTCCCTTTCAATATTTCTCGCTTGATGCCGACGCACAGTTCAACGTCAATTCGGGTGAATGGAAAAAACTGAATTCCCGTTTCGATATACGTGACCACCGTGGTGATGCTCTGACCGCTGAGTACAGATATACGCAAGATTCGGTGGAGGAGATCAATCTTTCTTTGAAGGGGAGGGCAACAGAGCGCCTTGACTTGATCTATGTCTTGAAGAAAAATGAACTCGATAGTAAAACCCTTGAAGCTACGTATGCCGTAGATTATCACAAACAGTGCTGGGGCGTTGAGTTCAGCTACTCTGATTCACCTGACGACAGAAGATTTATGGTGATCTTTTCTCTCTATGGCCTTGGTAAG
Organism: uncultured Syntrophaceae bacterium; assembly: GCA_964579455.1. Taxonomy (GTDB): domain Bacteria; phylum Desulfobacterota; class Syntrophia; order Syntrophales; family UBA2210; genus UBA2210. The sequence continues at coordinate 9,151 of CAZOHQ010000018.1, forward strand.
GTCGGTAATGTGACAGGTAGGTTGCCGGAATGGTAATTATTTATTTTTCATTTTTCCTTGACAAATACGTCATAATTACATAATCTCCTTCTCTTTGAGTTTAAGATATAGATAGGTGGATTTATGAAGACATACAGTGCCAAGAAGGAAAGCGTTGTTAGAGACTGGTATCTTGTGAACGCTGACGGTAAAGTGCTGGGGAGGCTTGCCGCCGAGATTGCAAGACGTCTGAGAGGGAAACACAAACCCGTCTATACCCCGCATATTGATACCGGGGATTTTATAGTTGTGGTAAATGCTGATAAAATCTCCTTTACGGGTAAAAAGCTTACCGATAAGATCTACTATCATCACAGCGGGTATCCGGGGGGGCTGAAATCAATGACAGCCGGCAAGATGCTGGCGGAGAAACCGGAAGAAGTGTTGCGCATCGCCGTCAAAGGGATGCTTCCGAAAAACAATCTGGGAAGACAGATGCTGACGAAGCTTAAGGTTTACAAGGGTGATAAACACCCGCATAAAGCCCAGATGGCCAAGCCGCTGGAAGTATAGATCAGGAGAGAAAAGATGTCAGTAAAGAGTTATTATGCTACAGGCAAGCGGAAGTCCTCGATAGCACGAGTATGGATGAAAGAGGGAAGTGGGGCCTTCGTAGTCAATAAAAGGACTTTTGATGATTATTTTACCCGTGATATATTAAAGAGATTGATATTACAGCCGCTCGATATGACCGAGAAAACAGATAAGTTTGATTTCTATATCAATGTCAACGGAGGGGGAAACTCCGGTCAGGCGGGTGCTATCCGACATGGTATATCCAAAGCCCTTGTGGAGTATGATGAAGAATTAAAATCCATTCTCAAGAAGGCCGGTTTTCTTACAAGAGATGCCCGTGTAAAAGAGAGGAAGAAATACGGCCAGCCCGGTGCGAGAAAGAGATTCCAATATTCCAAGAGATAAAATCAGCAATACACAGAGGGGGCTATGGCCCCCTTTTTTATTCGGAGGCAGTTTTCATGTTGAAGGTGGGTATATACGGGGCAAGCGGGTACACCGGCCAGGAGCTGTTGCGGATTTTAATCGGTCACCCCCATACGGATATTGTTGCCATCACTTCGAGAAAATTCAAGAATCTTGCAGTTTCTGAAGTATACCCGGCATTTGCCGGTATTACAGATCTGAAATATACAGACTCTTCTCCCGAAAATCTTAAGTCCTCCTGTGAGGTTGTATTCCTTGCACTTCCACACGGAGAGGCTATGAAGGTAGCTCCTGAATTGATTGCGGCCGACATAAAGGTCATCGATCTCGGGGCTGATTTCCGTCTGAGAGATGTGTCGGTATACGAAGAATGGTACTCAAGACACACGTCTCCCGATCTGGTGGAGAAGGCCGTCTACGGTCTCCCCGAGTTGTACCGGGATGATCTGAAGGATGCGAATCTTGTTGCCAATCCAGGATGTTACCCTACGAGTATCATTCTGGGAGTAGCTCCCTTGCTGCGAGAGGGGTTGATTGACCCTTCATCGATTATAGCGGACTCAAAATCGGGTGTAAGCGGTGCCGGTCGTGATCTGCAACTCGGCTCGCTCTTCTGCGAAGTGAATGAGGGGTTCAAGGCGTATAAAATAGGGGCACACCGTCACACCCCGGAGATAGAACAGGAACTTGGGCGTATCGCGAAGACGGCGTTAACCATTTCCTTTACCCCTCACCTTGTGCCGGTAAACAGGGGAATCCTGAGTACGATATATGCGGATCTAAATAATGGGATCTCCGCTTCAGAACTGTTCGATCTCTATGATAATATCTACGGTGATGAACGATTTGTGCGAGTATGCAAGCCGGGCACCCTGCCGAATCTCTCATCGATCAGGGGTTCAAACAACTGTGATATCGGAATCACTGTTGACGGACGTACCGGAAGGGTGATCATCGTATCGGTTATAGACAATCTGGTAAAGGGTGCTTCCGGTCAGGCGGTGCAGAACATGAATCTTATGTACGGACTTCCGGAGGGTGTCGGCCTGGATCATATATCCCTGTTTCCTTAAAGAACCGGTGACAGGTACCGGAGAGCTGTCACTGACTTGGACAATTTTATTATGAGCTTGAGACTGTATAATACACTCACAAAGAAGAAAGAGAAATTTGTTCCCATAAAAGAGGGGGGAATAGGTATCTATGTCTGTGGAATCACTGCGTATGACGTGTGCCATATCGGTCATGCCCGATCGGCGGTGGTCTTTGACGTGATTTACAGATATCTGAAATTTAGCGGTTACGATGTAACCTATGTAAAGAATTTCACCGATGTTGATGACAAAATTATCGGGAAGGCAAATGCGGAAGGGACTGATATATACGGGATATCGGAGAGGTATATAAAGGAACATAACGAAGATATGGATCACCTTGGAGTGGTCAGGCCTACGGTAGCGCCCAAAGCGACTGAGAACATAAAGGGGATGATCCGGCTTATAGACGCCCTTATGGAAAAAGGGATCGCCTATGTTGTCGAGGGCGATGTGTATTATTCGGTTGAAAAATTTAAAGGATATGGCAAGCTGTCAGGCAGGGGGCTGGATGATATGCTTGCCGGTGCCAGAATAGATGTGGATGAAAAGAAGAAGAATCCCTTCGATTTTGTGCTGTGGAAGTCCAGCAAGGAGGGCGAACCCTGGTGGAACAGTCCCTGGGGAAGGGGCAGACCGGGATGGCATATAGAATGTTCCGTCATGAGCCAGAGGTTCCTTGGAGATACCTTTGATATCCATGGTGGTGGTGAAGACCTGATTTTTCCACATCACGAGAATGAGATAGCCCAGTCCGAGGGTGCCACGGGGAAGCCCTTCGCGAACTACTGGATACACAACGGCTTCATAAAGATAGACAGCGAGAAAATGTCAAAATCTCTCGGAAACACCCTTACCATAAAAGAGATATTGACTGCCTACCACCCCGAGGTGGTAAGATTTTTTATACTTCAGAGTCACTATAAAAGTTATATAGATTTTTCAGATGCCTCCATTGCCGAGGCACGAGTGGGCATGGGGAGATTTTATGCCACACTGAAAGGCATAAAGGACGCACTTGCTGAAGAAACTAAAACTGATTTATCAGACACTTCCGAAAAAGATCTTTCCGGAGAAGACGAGGAGGTGTGGGGGAAAGTGAGAACCCTTCCCGACAGATTCAAAGAGGCCATGGATGATGATTTTAACACCGCTATGGCTATGGGTTACCTGTTTGACACTGTTCGGATTATCAACGGATACATCTCAAAGAATACTGTACCTACCAGGGGATCGCTCTTTGTCCTGAACGAAGTAAGGAAACAGATCAGAGAGGTGGGTAAGGTGCTAGGGTTGTTCCTGGAAGATCCGGATGAATACTTCGAAAAAGACAAAGAAAGAGAGATCAGAAAGTCGGGTCTGGATGTGGAAGAAGTGGAGCGGCTGATTGATGAGCGAAAAAGGGCACGAGAATCCAAAGATTGGGGTCGCGCTGATGAATTGAGAGACCTGTTGGCCGCCAGAGGAATTGTCCTCAGGGACACACCAACTTCCACCACCTGGAAGTTAGAATAAGGGGATATTCTCTCGTACCCTCGTCCATGATTGTAAAAAATTCCATTAGTGTAACAAATTTCTGGAAAAGCTTTATTTTTGTTTCGAGAGTCTTACAGAGGGGCTTCTCGTTCTATTACTATATCCACAATTTCAAACTCTCTGACACCACCCGGAGTGTTGGCCTTAACTTCATCCCCCACCTCTTTTCTGAGCAGTGCTTTGCCTATGGGAGAAGTGACGGAGATCTGGTTCCGGCTCATGTCCGACTCAAAGGGTCCTACAAGCTGATAGCGGGTCACCTCTCCCGTGTTCGCATCCTCTATCGTAACGGTCGACCCGAAGACGACCATCTCATCGGTCAGATCCTTTTGATCAACAACGGTTGAACTCGCCAGGTTGTTTTGTAACTCCTGGATCTTTCCCTGGATAAAGGACTGTCTCTCTTTGGCCGCGGCGTATTCGGCGTTTTCCGAGATATCTCCATGCTCCCTGGCTTCTTCGATTTCCCGTATATTTGCCGGCACTTCAACCTTCTTCAGACGGGCCAGTTCTTTTTTTAATCGTTCAAATCCTGCGCGTGTTATAGGAAACTTGTTCATTCGTCTCATCCCCGGGCTTTCGACCGCAGAGCCCTGTAATAAAATAACAATGCACAGAGTTGGCACCACTCAACTCCATGCATAGCTTTCCTTCATACACTATCTATTCTGTTTTTTCAATGTATTTGGCAGGGTGTGTAGCTCGCCATTTAATTGCGCGTGGATGATACCCCGGAAGAAAAGGTGGTATCGGATAGCCTATTGTTTCTTCAAAATATTCCTGGCGATATGGCGAATCTCCTGTGAGAGTCTCCCCTGTGGATGTTTTACCATTACGGGGATGAGGTCTCTGGCACTTTCCTCTATCTCCTCCAGGTAACTAAGATTTCCCGCATGTTTTACTTCTATCGACAGAACCCTCTTTGACACTTCCTGTATCCTTTTGATAATTGGTTCGACACTTCGCTCGTCGCTCACCCGGTTGATAACAAGGTAGGGGGTAAAGCCGGATATAGTCTTGCTTATAATAGGCAGATCGTGTGGATGGGTTTCCTGAATCCGGTTCAACAGTTCATTGATCGTTTTTACACGTGAGCCATTCCGTGACAGGGTGGCTTCATGGATAATCTTTTTCAAGGCACTGTTCTTGTTGATTTTATCTTGGGAGCTGCTTCCCAGTAGCAGATTAAGCTTCCTGAATAGAGATACCTTGATGAAATTATACGCGTCCAGATATGATGCCGGATCGCAGGTTGTCAATACAATCCCGCAGTCCGATGCGAGGAAGAAATCGAGCATGTTATACGAGGTATCGCCCCCCA
>CAZOHQ010000019.1:0-11611 GCA_964579455.1 uncultured Syntrophaceae bacterium
TTTTGTTCCTCAAAGAGGCGGGGCTCATCTTTTATCGCCTGTTTAAGGTTGATCCCTAAGGTGGAAGGTATCATCTTCGCAATCCTGTCCACTTCTCCATAGGGCATGTTGAGCGCCCGGCCGACATCCCGGACAACCCCTTTTGCCTGCATTGTACCGAAGGTGATAATCTGGGAGACTTGGTCGCTTCCGTATTTTTCAGTTACATACCTGATAATCTCGTCCCTTCCTTCCATGCAGAAATCTATGTCTATATCAGGCATGCTCCTTCTGCTGGGATTCAGGAACCGTTCAAAAAACAGACCATAGCGAATCGGGTCTATGTTGGTGATACCAAGGGAATAGGCCACGAGACTGCCGGCGGCGGAACCTCTTCCCGGGCCCACCGGTATATTTCTCTTTTTCGAATAGTTGACAAAATCAGAAACGATAAGAAAGTATCCGGGGAATTCCATTGAGTTTATTATCGCCAGTTCCAGTTCAAGTCTTTTTTCATATATCTTTCTGGTCTCATCGGGGCTGTCGTCTCTATCGACAATGCTGGGCATCAGGCGTTCCAGCCCCTCACGGGCCAGTTTTGCCAGGTATTCTTCCTGTGAAAGTCCCTTCTCGGTTTCGTAATTTGGAAGGAAAAACAGGTGTCCCAGGTCTAGAGTCAAATTGCACTTTTCGGCGATATCAAGTGTGTTTGCAACAGCTTCCGGACAATAGTTAAAGCTTTTCTGCATCTCATCGGGGGATTTCAGATAGCCCTCATCCGTCCGGACACGCACCCTCTTTTCGTCTCCCAATGTGGTTCCGGTCTGTATGCACAGGAGAACCTCATGTGCTTCAGCGTCTTCACGATTCAGATAATGACAATCGTTGGTCGCAACCATTGGGATGGAAAGCTTCGTGCCTATTTCGATCAGTTGTTTATTGACTAATTTCTGCTCTTCGAGTCCGTTTTCCATGATCTCAAGATAGTAGTTGCCCTCTCCGAACATATCGCGGTACTCAGCGGCCACCCTCTCCGCGGCAACCCTGTTTCCGTTCAAAAGGAGGTGGGCAATCTCGCCGTTGAGACACGCGCTCATACAGATAAGTCCCTCAGAGTGGAGGGCTAACAGTTCCTTGTCCACGCGTGGTTTGTAGTAGAATCCCTCAAGGTATCCGGCGGAGGTGAGTCTCATCAGGTTTTTGTACCCGTGTGTATTTTTGGCGAGAACCACGAGGTGGCGGGGTCCTTCATTCCTGTCAAACCGGCTTCCGGGAGCCACATACAGTTCGGATCCTATGATGGGTTTTATGCCTGCTTTGTAAGCCTTCTGATAGAAATCAATTGTCCCGAACATGTTGCCATGGTCGGTCATGGCGATGGAGGACATCTTGTACTCCTTCGCCTTCGCGAAAAGGTCATCGAGCCGTATCGCGCCGTCAAGAAGACTGTACTGGGTGTGTAAATGAAGATGAACAAAATCGGCGTATTTCATTATGAGAACCTTAAGTATATTATTGAGTAAATGACTCTTGCGTAATTATAAATAATTACAGAATTCCTGCTGGAGGTTATCCCGTATGTGATGCGGGGCAATGATGACAAAGGTAATGCGATTATGATGTATGCGTCAGCTCGCATTATACTGCCGAAAATGGAATAATGGAGCTTTTCACGAAAGCATCAACACTAATCCAACCTGTAATTGGGTGCTTCTTTTGTTATAATTACATCATGGACATGACTCTCGCGTAGACCCGCAGGCGTTATTCGTATAAACTTCGCATTCTTTCTCAGCTCATCTATTGTAGGGCAGCCCACATAGCCCATTCCCGCCCTTAGCCCCCCTACTAACTGGTGTATACTTGCGGAAAGGGCTCCACGGAATGGAACACGTCCCACGATGCCCTCGGGGACGAGTTCCATATCATTTTCAATCTCATCCTCCAGATAGTAGCGGTCCATGCTTCCCGCCTTCATCGCTTCAACAGAGCCCATCCCCCTGTACACCTTGTAGCTTCTCCCCTGGAAGAGAACGGTTTCTCCGGGGCTTTCTTCCGTACCCGCGAAGAGCCCGCCTATCATGACCGTATGCGCTCCGGCGGCGAGCGCCTTGACAACATCACCTGAAAATTTCACACCGCCGTCGGCTATCAGCGGTATGCCATACTTCTCAGAGGCCTTAAAACAGTTTATTATGGCTGTTATTTGTGGCACGCCCACGCCCGCCACAATTCTTGTCGTGCAAATGGAACCGGGGCCCACTCCTATCTTCACCGCATCAACTCCTGCCTTCATAAGTGCTTCCGCCCCTTCGTATGTTGCCACATTGCCCGCTATGAGTTCACAGTTGGGAAAGTTCGATTTTGTACTTCTGACCGCGTCAATAACGCTCGCGGTGTGTCCATGCGAAGTGTCTATAACTATGACGTCAACCCCTGCCTTAAGCAGGGCATCTACTCTTTCTTCCCTGTTGATGATTCCTACGGCCGCGCCAACCCTCAACCTGCCGAGGGAATCTTTACAGGCAGAGGGATATTTTTTGATCTTTTCAATATCCTTTATGGTGATAAGGCCCTTGAGATTGTATTTATCGTCAACAACGAGAAGTTTTTCTATCCTGTGCGCGTGTAGTATCTTCTTTGAATCCTCCAGGGTGATATCTGAGGAAACGGTAATCAGGTTCTCTTTGGTCATCACGGCAGATACGGATTGATCTAGATTTGTCTCGAATCTGAGATCGCGATTCGTAAGAATTCCAACGAGTTTACGTCCCTTTATCACCGGGACACCTGATATCCTGTACTTGCTCATCAGCAGGAGGGCGTCTCTGACCTTCTGCTGCGGTTCTATCGTTATGGGATCAACTACCATTCCGCTCTCTGATTTCTTTACCTTGTCTACTTCGATCGCCTGGTTTTCTATGCTCATGTTTCTATGGATGATCCCCATGCCTCCCTCTTGAGCCATGCATACTGCCACTCTTGATTCCGTCACGGTATCCATTGCCGAGCTGATAATCGGGATACTCAGGGATATGTTGCCGGTGAGCTGTACAGACGTATCAACCTCATGTGGCAGGATGCTGGACTTTGCCGGCACAAGGAGAAGATCATCAAAGGTGAGACCATCTTCGATTTTACCTTTTTCTAACATTGCGTACCTCCGGATGTATATGTTTCAATGTAATATTTTTTTCCGTTAAGAGGCATATAAAATGCATCTCTCTCTTCGTCATATTCTATTAGTTCAGCAATCTGATAGTAGCCTGACCGTGAAAATCGAGCGTTGAGTTTCCCGTCCTTAATATTGCAGTAGAGTACGTTGTCCTTACCTACACGCAGAGTTGAAGGATCCAGCTTCTCCAGATTGAAATTGCTGAGAAGGATCTCTATGAATTCATTTCCCTGATCTTTCCGGCAGTGTTTGCTGACCGTTTTCACAACGAAGGGGGTATCTTCAACTTCAATAAGACATTTGTCCCCTTCGAGTTCTATCAGGTGTCTTCCCAGTTCGTCTTTCTTCAGGTTATCAAAAAAGAGTTTGAGGATATCTTTTCTGAACATCCTCGCTCCCTTGTAGTACCATACGCCTTCCTTATCTATCCTGATGGGCAGGGAAGGTATTTCATTCTCCGGCTTCATATCCATTGATGCCTATCTTGTTGTGCTATCCAGAATTATCGTTACCGGGCCGTTGTTCACGAGGCCGACTTTCATCATGGTCTGGAACTGCCCTGTGGCCACCTTTCCGACATGCCTGCGTGCTCTCTCGGTAAAATATTCGTACAGTTCGTCGGCCTGTTCGGGACCGGCAGCGCCGATAAACGATGGGCGCCTTCCCTTCCGGCAGTCGGCCAGGAGTGTAAACTGAGATATCACAAGCATTTCACCTGATATATCCAGCAGGGAAAGGTTCATCTTTCCTTTTGAATCTTCAAATATCCGGAGATTGACTATCTTATCTGAGATGTAATCGGCGTCCTTCTTTTCGTCTCCCTCGGCAACACCAAGAAGAACAACAAGGCCCTTTTCTATCTCTCCGACTGTACGATCATCAACGGAAACTCCGGCAGAATCAACTCTCTGGACAACGGCTATCATGACTGGTCTTGCTCCCAATTGTTGAGCGTCTCAAGCTTTTTTAAGCCATTACGATCTTTTCGCCCGCATCTTCAATACCCTTTGTCGCGTTTCGCGTATCGATTACAAGACGGGAACGTCTGACAATGTCGGCAAAATCATAATCTGAATGATCGGTTACTATGATGACCGCATCCATTCCCGCAAGCGTTTCAGGCGTGAGCGGAGTTGACTCCATTTGAAAGTCATACTTTCTCGTCGGTTTGAGGTGCGGTATCCAAGGGTCGTTATAGAACACTTCGGCACCCTTTTCCAGAAGCATTTTCATGATAGCATAACCGGGAGATTCCCTCTCATCGTCCACGTCCTTCTTGTATGCTACACCCAGAACAAGTATGCGGCTCCCCTTCATGCTCTTTTCGTTACTGTTCAGGGCCTCAACCGTCTTTTCTATAACGTAATAGGGCATGGAGGTGTTGATCTCTCCGGCAAGTTGGATGAAACGTGTGAAGAAGTCGTATTCACGGGCCTTCCATGAAAGATAGAATGGATCTATCGGGATGCAGTGTCCTCCAAGGCCGGGACCCGGGTAGAAGGGGGTATACCCGAAGGGTTTGGTGGCTGCGGCGTCAATAACCTCAAAGAGGTCTATACCCATCTTGTGGGCAAGTACCTTCAACTCGTTTACCAGTGCTATATTTACTGACCGAAAGGTGTTTTCCAGTATCTTGGTAAGCTCTGCCGCCCTGGTAGATGATACAGGCACGGCACGCGTAATACTGTTGTACAGTGCCTGTGCAACCTCCAGGCAGGATGGTGTGACTCCCCCCACCACTTTTGGGGTGTTGGAGGCGCTGAAATTCTTATTTCCTGGATCTTCTCTCTCCGGCGAATATGCGAGAAAGAAATCGCTGCCACACTTCACACCCTCTTTCTCCAGGCGCGGAAGGATCATCTCCTCGGTTGTGCCGGGATATGTCGTGCTTTCAAGCACAATGAGCTGTCCCTCCCGGAAATGCCGGGCTACAGTTTCCGTGGTTTCAATAAGATAGGTCAGATCAGGCTCCATCTTGTCTGTCAGAGGGGTCGGAACGCAGATGAGTATGCAGTCCGCCTCATCGAGCCGCTTAAAATCACTGGTTACATCAAAGCGTCCCGCTTCGATCATCTCATTGATGGGCTCTATGGGCACATGCTTTATATAAGATTCTCCTTTATGGAGTTTCTCTATCTTTTTGATATCCAAGTCAAATCCGATAACGGGGAAACCGCTCCTTCCAAAATGTATCGCGAGTGGCAGGCCGACATATCCGAGCCCTATAATTCCCACCTTCGCGGTTCTGTCTTCTATCATCGCAATCAGTTTTGTCTTTCTGTTCACTGCAGTTTCCTCTATATTTTTCAGAATAGTATGAATTTCATATCCCGTTCAGTTTCCTGAGCGCGATGATAAGCGACTGCGTTCCCATCCTGCCGTGCCCCTGCCCCTTCACGGCAATATATAACTGTCTGACCAGAGACAGTCCCGGCAGGGATAAGTCGCAAGCCGCCGCCTCTTCCAGGGCTATCCCCATATCCTTGATGAAGTGCTCCACAAAAAAACCGGGGGCGTAGTCGCCGCGTACAATTTTGGGTCCCAGATTGTTTATGAGCCAGGACCGGGCGGCGCCGTTTCCTATTATGTCTATGACCGATTGTTCGTCCAGTCCCAGTCGCGAGGCATAGAGGAGAGATTCACAGACTCCGATCATCGTGCCCGCGACAAGGATCTGGTTGCACACTTTTGTGTGCTGTCCAGCACCGGGTCCACCCATATGAGCTATCACTTTCCCCATCAACCGCAGAAGGGGCAATACCCTTTCAAAGGCATTGGTGTCTCCTCCAATCATAATGGAGAGAGTTGCTGCCTTTGCACCCGCGTCACCGCCGGAAACCGGGGCATCGAGACTGATAATTCCATGTCTTGAGGCCTCTTCGGCTATGTTACGTGCCAGTTGCGGGCTGCTTGTCGTCATATCCACGACCGTATGACACAACCCTCCGGCAGACACGATCCCCTCTTCGCCGAGATATACCTCTTCCACGTCCCGAGGATGGCCAACTATCGTGAATACTACTTCCGAGTTACGCGCAACCTCGGCCGGAGTGGCGCACCATCGACCGCCCTTCTTTACCAGTCCTTCCGCCTTTTCCTGTGTCCTGTTATACAGATAGAGATCATGACCCCCGTTCTGGATGTGTCCCGCCATTGAAAAACCCATGACGCCCGTTCCTATCCAGCCGATATTCATAGTCTTATACCTCCGTTAAACAGTATGATTCCTCCCCCTGAATTTTTCAGAGATGTATCAGATGAGAGGGAAAACATCAACGTATTTTAAGATCCCCTTGATTTTGGAAAGGTCTTCATATACTCAAATCAGCATGCAAAGAAGAGTACTCCTGATAAATCCCTGGATACACGATTTCGCGGCCTATGACTTCTGGGCAAAGCCGATTGGTCTCCTGTACATCGCTTCTACCTTAAAGAAAAATGGATATGAAGTAGACCTCATTGATTGTCTGGATCCTTTTCACCCCGGCCTAAGAAGGATTACCGGGACAAAGGCACCAAAGAGGTTTCCGTCGGGGCGTGGCAGTTTCTTTAAAGAAGCCATTCCGAAACCGGAGGCACTGAGGGATTTCCCGAGAAGATACGGTCGGTATGGTATAACCCCCGGCATGTTCGAGGAGCAGTTGCTGCGAGTTAAAAAACCGGGTGCAATATTTGTAACATCCATGATGACCTACTGGTATCCCGGCGTCTTCGAGGCCATAGATGCTCTCCGGCGCGTTTTTCCAGAAGTGCCGGTTATCCTGGGAGGAAACTATGCCACCCTGTGCAAAGATCACGCGGAAAGGCTCTCCGGTGCCGATATTGTGGTACAGGGAGAGGGGGAAAAGGCACTTCCAAAAATCTTAAAGGATCTTTTCAATGATGATCTGCTATTCCTTCCGGATGGAGACTATCTTGATTCATACCCCTATCCCTCTTTTGACCTTCTCACTCACAGGGACCAAGTTCCCATAATAACATCGAGAGGGTGTCCCTTCAGCTGTTCCTACTGTGCCTCGCACCTCCTGAACGATGGATTCAGAACCAGGGATCCCATTAAGGTCGTTGACGAAATAGAGTTCTGGAACGGGGTGTTCGGTGTAAGACACTTCTCTTTCTATGACGACGCCCTTCTTGTCGACAGGGAAAGGCATGTGATACCCATGCTGGAGGAAATACTGCGAAGGAAACTGGACTGCACCTTTCATTGCCCCAATGGCCTTCACCTGAGAGAGATAGACGCATTCCTGAGCAGATTGATGTTCAGGGCAGGTTTCAGGACTATACGCTTCGGTTTTGAGACTGCAGACACGTGCAGACAGGTTGACACCGGAGGAAAAATAACCAATGAGGAAACGAAGGCTGCGGTCGCCAGTCTGCTGGAGGCTGGCTACAGGGGAAATGATATAGGAATGTACATACTGTGCGGGCTCCCGAATCAGAGTGCCTTAGAGGTGCGAGAGAGCATGGACTTTGTCAGGTCATGCGGCGCCAGACCCGTCATCGCGGAATTTTCACCCATACCGGGCACACCGATATGGAAAGAAGCCGTGGAGACATCTCCATATGACATAGAAAATGAACCACTCTATCACAACAATACACTCCTGCCCTGCCGAGGGAAGGAATTTACGTATAAGATATACCAGGAATTAAAGAATATGGCGAAAAGTTCAAAATACAACTCTCTCGGGACAGGTAAATCATAGCTGCACAACAACACTAGCTATTTCCACGGACGATGCATATAATAACATATTGACATCCAATCAAAGGATTTGTAGTGTTATCCTTTTAAAATGGTGTAATGTACAGGACACAATAGTATGAGCAGTTGTTCGGGCGGAAGGATCACATGAGCACATTTTTCTGGTGGATTTCAAAACTTCTCATAGGGCTTGCCTCACTGTTTTTTCTTGCGAGGGGAATCGATGTGCTTGTCCATTCCTATAGTCTGAACAACCCAGCCGAGTTTATCATGTATTTCTTTTCGTCGAGCATGCTCATCCTTGTAAGTGCGGTCGGTGTCATCTACTGCACAGTCAGAATCTTTAGAAGAATAAGGGGAGAATCCTCATGATCACTTCCGGAAAAATCCTCCAAAACACTTGTATGAAAATTTCCATTCTTTGCTGCCTTATATCACTTTCCATATCCGTTACGTTATTACCCTGTTTTGCGTACGACCTGACAGACAAGGTGAAGGAATTCACACTCAAAAACGGGCTCAAGGTGCTGATCGTCGAAAGGCACACAAGTCCGACCGTTTCTCTGTATATAAGCCACCGGGCGGGAGCGGTCGACGAGGAAGACAGCCATACGGGTACCGCGCATATCCTTGAGCACATGATGTTCAAGGGGACAGAAACCATTGGAACCACGAATTTTGAGGAGGAAAAACATATTCTCCGGAAAATTCATGACACAGGCAATGCCCTCGATCTCGAAAGAATGAAGGGGGAAGATGCCGACGCACAGAGGATACAGGAACTGAGCGAACGTCTTGACGCACTTCACCGTGAGGCCGGAAGATTGATCGTTCCTAGTGAGATAGATCGTCTGTACACGGAAAACGGTAGTACGGATTTCAATGCCTTTACCGGACAGGATCTTACTACCTACCATGTAAGCTTACCTGCCAACAGGATAGAACTGTGGGCACGGATAGAGTCTGACAGGATGGGCAACCCCGTCTTTCGCGAGTTCTATTCAGAACGCGATGTAATCTTCGAGGAACGTAAACAGACGGTTGAATCGAATCCCGGCAGGAAACTCCTGGAGCAGTTCCTGGCTACGGCCTTCCTGGTTCACCCCTACCGAAGACCCGTGCTCGGCTGGGCCCCTGATATGAGGTTTCTTGACATCGATTACTCGAAACAATTCTTCATGACCACCTACGCCCCCAATAATACAATCATAACCATCGTGGGAGATGTATCTCCGGAGGGAGTTATGAAGATCATACGACGTTATTTTGGTCCTCTGCCTCCCCACAAGATACCTGTCCGGCGCATAACGGAGGAACCTGTCCAGAATGGTGAAAGGGTGGTGAAGCTGATATCCGACGCCTCACCCAGACTTATCATAGGATACCACAAGCCCACCCTCCCCTCTTTCGACGACTGCGTCTTTGATGTCATAGACACGATACTCTCCGGGGGACGGACTTCAAGATTTTATAAAGTATTGGTTGAAGAAAAGGGCATAGCAGCAGATGTAAACACGTCAAACGGGTATCCCGGTGCCCGATACCCCAATCTCTTTGTCATATTCGCCCAGCCCGTCTCACCACACACCTGCGGGGAATTGGAAAAAGCAATCTATGAAGAGTTGGGCAGACTGAAAAAAGAACCGGTTGAATCAAAAGAGCTTGAAAAGGTAAAAAACCAGATAAAGGCCGATCTTTTAAGGGGTCTGTCCACAAATTCGGGTCTTGCCAGCATGCTCTCATATTATGAAACAGTGGGAGGCGACTGGCGGTATCTTACAAAATTTCTTGAACTACTGGAGAAGGTTACCCCAAAAGATATCATGATGGTCACGAAGAAATACTTCGACCAGCGAAACCGGACCGTTGCCGAATTGGTGAGTTCTCACGGTGAATAGCGGCGATTTCGGTTGCCCAGAGAGGCTGAAACCTTTCCTGCCCAATTGTCTGAGGATGCGATAGATCAATAGTAATGAGGGAATAAATGAAAAAACATATCATCTGCGCGGCTCTTTTTCTAGTGCTCCTGTCCTCGTGCGCGTGGCATGGCCCGACAATGGGCGATCCGGACGATATCGTGTACGCCCCCCTCCGCTTCGACCCCCCCAAAGCACAAAGGACGGAGCTTGAAAACGGTATCGTGCTCTATATGCTGGAGGATCATGAACTTCCCCTTGTGGATGTCTCAGCTGTTGTAAGGATGGGCTCCTTCTATGACCCAGCCGGAAAAGAGGGACTGGCTGAGATCACGGGAACCGTTATGCGTACCGGGGGGACGCAGTCCATGACGGGCAATGTGATAGATGAGGAACTGGATTTTGCCGCCGGGAATATCACCGTCTCCGTTGGGACGGAATCGTTCACCCTCTCCATGTCCGTGCTAGAAGAAAACATCGACACGGGCCTGCGCATATTTTCCGATATCCTCATGAACCCGGTATTCGAGAAAGAAAAGATGGAACTGGCAAAGTCCCTCAAGGCAGAATCGCTCAGGAGAATACGTGACAACCCGCAGGAGACCGCTTTCAGGGCGTTCCGCCGTCTGATGTACCGCGGTGATCCGAGGGGAAGACTCTCTTCCGTTGAATCCGTGGCAAAGATAGAAAGAGACGACTTGGTGAAGTTTCACAAACGTTACTTCCGGCCGCGTAACCTGATGATAGCTATATCGGGCGATGTAAAAAGAGAAGAGGTGGTGGAAAAGATCAGGAATCATCTGGATGGATGGAGCATCCCCGGAGGCCCTGAAGTCCCCCTTCCCCCACCATCATTTGAGGGGGCTTCAATGGATTATGTCTTCAAGGACACTCCCCAGTCCGTCATAATCATAGGGCAACCCGCCCCCGGCAGAGAAGATCCCGACTACTATGCCTTTGAGATCCTCGATTTCATTACAGGGAGCGGTGGTTTTCGTTCGCGTGTGTTTGCCGAGGTGAGGAACAGGCTGGGACTTGCCTATAGCGCCGGGAGTTTCTATTCGCCCCGCACACGGTTCGGCATCTTCGGGGCATATGCCATGGCAAAGACCTCCTCCACCCCGGACGCCCTGTCCGCCATATCAAATATCCTGGACAAGGTACGAGACGAAGGAGTGGACCCCGGGGAACTCGCCTGGGCAAAGGAGTCCATAATAAATAAGTATGTCTTTTCATTTGCTACGTCTAATAGGATAGTTACACGTCAGATGATGCTGGAGTATGACGGACTGCCCGATAATTACTTGACAAATTACACAAATAATATAGAAAAAGTCGCGATGGATGATGTAAGGAATGCGGCGCGTTACCTCTCCGACACAAGCAGGGTCGTGCTTGTCCTCGGTGATGAGGAAAAATTCAGCAGGCCCCTCACTTCATTTGGGAATTTTCACAGGACTGAGAGCGATACTGGGGATTAGCGACTGTAAGTGCGGAGTAGTGATTACAACTTTTCCTATCACTATGATGAAGAAATACGGGACGAATCAGGGAATAAAGGAAGCGGAACATGACTGATACAGATGTCTTCAAGAAGATCAGCAGAAGAATAGACTCCTACGAAACCGACATGATTGCTCTGCAGATTGCCCTTACAGCCATACCCGCGCTGGCGCCCGAGAGCGGTGGAAACGGCGAATACAAAAAAGCCCACTACCTCCGTGAACATCTCACCCGCCTGGGTTTTGACAACATCAGCATCTTCGACGCGCCTGACGACAGGGTTACCTTCAACTGCCGCCCCAACATCGTCGTGAACATCCCCGGCAAAAA
>CAZOHQ010000019.1:11711-13784 GCA_964579455.1 uncultured Syntrophaceae bacterium
CGATTTAAAACGGTCGGGATTCAAACCCACGCGAGCGAACCCTCACTGGGAAGAAACGCTTTTACCGCCGCGTCGCACCTCGTCACGAAATTGAGCGATCTTTACCAGATCTTCGACAGGATCGATCCCCTCTACACTCCGCCGATGAGCACCTTTGAACCCACGAAAAAGGACGCCAACGTTCCCAACATAAACACCATACCGGGGGAGGATGTTTTTTATCTTGACTGTCGTATACTGCCCGACTATAGCCTGGTGGACGTCATGACACGGATGCGTTTCATGGCCGACTCAGTGGAGAATGCATTTGATGTTTTCATAGACATTGTACCGGTACAAATCGTAGAGGCCCCGCCTCCTACGGACAGGGACGCGCCGGTTGTAAGCGCGCTGAGAAAGGCAGTAAAGGATGTCTATGGTGTTGATGCCCTTCCTGCTGGAATCGGGGGTGGTACCGTGGCGGCTCCTCTCAGGAAGGAAGGATACCCGGCCGCGGTGTGGAGCAGGCTTGGCAGAAAGGCGCACCAGCCGAACGAACACTGCATTATATCGAACATGATGGGAAACGCAAAGGTGTTCGCTCATCTGTTCCTGGGCGAATAGAATAGAAAACCGGAACTACGCATGCTATTTGCTAACTTATCCCATATAGGATATGGAAGCTTGATATTCCACAGTTTACTGTAATTGGGGAGATTCATATGGAAAAAGAACAAAGGATCAAAGAACACATAATAGGCGTAGTTATCCTCGAAAAAGAAGGAACATTCCTGGCGCAGATCAAAGATGCCGTGGAGGGTGATCCCGGGTTGAGGATTATCGACGCACGTGTGGACTTGCCGAGCGCGGCGGCTGTTATTAAAGAGATTGAAGAGGTGCCCGATGTCATCCTCGTCGGCTTTGACCTCCTCAAGGAGGCGGCTGCCATCGATGCCGGTGCTCTTCTGAACCTGAGAGAGAAAATGCCGGAAACCAGGCTTGTAGTGATGGGTGAGCGATACTCGGATGAAGAGATGTTCCGTATGATAAACGAGGGAATACGGGGCTTCTTCCTCAAGGGAACACCGCCGGGCCTTATCACAAAATGTATACGGCTCGTTTTGACCGGCGAGATGTGGATAGACGGCGCGTTCGTTGCCAAGGTATTTGAAGGGGTGTCGCGCCGCCATATGGAGGAGATCGGCGTAAAGAACTAGGACGGCGGGAAGATGAGCAGTGCGCCTCCCGTGTGAGGAACATAACGGACGAACCGATACGGTATTACATTTTCAGGGACATTATTTGGCTTCATCAAATCAGGATCGTGTCATCAGATAGGGGAGATTCTTATGGAAAAAGAGCAAAAGGCCGAGGGACGCAGGATAAGGCTCGTCGTTTTTGATGAAGACCCTGCCTTCGTGAAGAGTCTGAAAGAGACCATAGCAGCTACTTCCGATATTGAGATCGCGGATGTATTCGATAATATTGAGGTGACCCCGGAGTTCGTCTTCGAAACGGAGGGGCGGGTCGATCTGATCCTTGTCAGCTTCAACATTCTCAAAAAGGTGGCGGCCTCGAATTTGGACATACTCATAAACCTGAAGACTAAGTTGCCTGAGACCAGAGTGGTCGTCATGGGGGAGCGGTACGCGGAGGAGGAAGTATTCCGCATGGTGAAGGAAGGCATCAGGGGCTACTTCGTCAAGGGTGAGATCTCATGCGAATTCATAACAAGATGGGTGAGGGTGGTCGCGGCAGGACAGATCTGGATGGATGCGGAGCTCATCAGCAGGGTCTTCGATGAATTCTCCCGCTACTACAGCGAGGCCGAGGAGGAACTCAAATCGCCGTCGCCGGAAGATACAGATAAACTGTCACTTCTCACGAAGCGGGAGCGGCAACTGCTGGAGCTTGTATCGATTAGCCTCACAAACGACGAGATAGCTGAACGTCTCTTTATCAGCACCAAGACGGTGAAAACCCATGTAAGAAACATATTTGATAAACTGGGTTCCAGAAACAGGGTGGACGCAACCCTCATCTACATAGGGGCGTCAAAGAGGCGGGAATATAACACTCACGACGCGGTGCACT
>CAZOHQ010000020.1:0-13681 GCA_964579455.1 uncultured Syntrophaceae bacterium
GGATTGCTTTTCTGGCACTGGCACCTATAAAGAGCGCGTTGTGACGGAAGTGTTCGTTATTTAAATTGTTTCGCTAGGATGGATAGTTTTGTATTTGTTTTATATGTTATTGGAGTAATAAAAAAGTTTTGAAAGAGGCTGACCTCGGATACTATACGATGTCAGCCTCTTTTTTCTCAAAGGTGATCGAGGTATGCACGGTAATGAGCCATATGTGCAACGATATTTACAGCCTCTTCTGGTGTAGAAAGACTGAGAGCTTTCCCGTATTCTGTGTCTTCAAAGGACAGCCCCCCCTCGCCGAGAGATACCATAATAATGGGTTTTTTTGTCTGGCTCTGCAAGCGGGCCATCTCTGTAATGATGCGCCGCTCTGACTTTATTTGATCCTTTAGCAAAGACAACTTAAGTTCTCTGCTGAACAGTTTGCCATCTATCCTCTCTTGACATTCAATAAAGTCTTCCAGATAACCTGATCTCCCCACCATTCCCAGGGCAATTATGGAGTCCACCTCAGTCCACCTGGCCAGGGCTTCCATGATATGAATACACAGATCAGGATCGCTCTCTCCCACTACATCTATCGGGTTTGACCTGTTCCAGTATTCAGGAAGGTGTGTATCCAGGTCCTTTATAATATCATCGGGTAACTTGGGCAGGACAAGGCCCGCGTCCTCACACTCATCAGCGGCGATTATCCCCCAGCCCCCTCCAAGGCTCATGATGCCGACTCGATTAGACCGAGGGACAGGAAGATATGCCATTGCGCCGGCAATACTTAATAGTTCAGATGGTGTCCTTACCTGAATAATACCGGTCTGTTTGAACATTGCACTGTAGACAGCAAATGATCCTGCCATAGAGCCCGTGTGAGATTGAGCTGCCTTTGAACCCCTCTTGGATCTACCTGACTTCAAGGCGATAACAGGTTTTTTCTTTGTTACCTGTTTTGCAACCTCTTTAAACTCCCTTCCATTTTCTATGCCCTCTACATACATGGCGATGGCCGTTACCTCATCACGATAGCCAAAATAGGCAAGCAGATTGCTTGCTTTTAAGAGTGCCTCGTTTCCTGTCCCTGCATAGAAGCTTAGTCCTATTTCCTTGTGGGCAAACCACTGCATGATCTGAAGTCCTAGATTGCCGCTTTGCGATATAATTCCAAGCCCGCCTTGGTTGGCACCCATAGGAGCTGGGATGGCCTCGAGGTTGATATATTCCGATGCCATTCCCATGGTATTGGGTCCTAGAAATATAAGGTCACCTTGCCTTGCGATTTCGGTAATCTCCTCTTCAAGTGCTGCACCAACCTTACCGGTTTCTTTGAACCCGGATGTTATAATAACTGCCGCATGAATGCCTCTGGCAATGCAGTCCCTTAGTGCATCGGGTATAAGCCTTACAGGTATGACGAGTATTGCAAGGTCTATATCTTCCGGGATTGCATCAAGACGAGGATAAGCCTTAAGTCCGCAGATGTTCTCTTGTGTCGGGTTTACGGGAAAGATTTTCCCATTGTATCCTTTGCCCAATATAGAATTCATGATCAGGAACCCCCATTTGCCAGGGACATTGGACGCACCTATTATGGCTAATGATCGAGGGAAGAACATAGCATCAAGTTTATTCATCAGGTCTTTCTCGTTCATACTTATCGACTCCAACCGTTATTGATATTGAAAAAAGGTATATAGAAATAATAACAGGTGAATGTCAAGAATATATGCTCCGTAAGAACTTGTAACGCAGGGGATGAGGCGTTGATCCATCGGCATCGGGGGATTTTAGAGAGAACGCCACATGGTGGCGGATTACGAGCGGCATCGTAGATTGACTAGCACTGGTTCATGTGGTAATCAATTCTGTCGAGAAAGTATGCTAGGAGAAAATAATGATCATAGGGATTGATGTTGGGGGAACACACACCGATGCGGTTTTGCTGGACGGCTTCAAGATAAAGAAAAAGGCAAAAGTTATAACCGACCAGGAAAACCTGATAAAGTCACTCATGGAAGCCACTGAAAAAGTCTTTGGTGGTGAGGATCCCGACGAACTGGAAAAAATCGTTCTCAGCACCACCATATCAACCAACGCCATAGTACAGGGCAAGACGGACAGGGTGGGAATGATCCTGGCCGCCGGTCCCGGCCTTTCACCTGAGATGCTCAGCATCAACGAAGACACACATTTCATATCCGGTTATGTAAACCACCGCGGAATCAGGGTCACCGGAACAGACAGGGGAGAAGTTTCCGGCATAGGAGATATCTTCGAAAAAGAAGGGATCAATCATGTGGGGATCGTCGGAAAGTTTTCCACACGAAATCCCGGCCTGGAAACTGAGATAGGACACATCATTGATGGCAGATTCAAGCATGTATCTTTCGGCCACCTCATGTCGGGAAATCTGAACTTCCCGCGGCGCATAGCAACAACCTATCTCAATGCCGCGATATGGGACCCATACAATGCCTTCGTCAAGAATGTCATGGAATATGTGGGACGTACAAATACAACCGCTCCCATCTATATACTGAAGGCGGATGGCGGTACCTCCAAAATCAGCCAGTCCGCTGGGTATCCCGTCAGATCAATACTTTCCGGACCCGCTGCCAGCGTCATGGGCATCCTGAGCATGACAAACGACAACAAGGATGCCGTTGCTCTGGATATCGGCGGAACTACAACGGATATAGCGATCTTCGCGGGCGGTGCCCCTCTCCTGGAACCTCTGGGCGTAACCATAGAGGGACACAAAACGCTTATCAGAGGACTTCTGACACGGTCCATAGGGATAGGGGGCGACAGCAGGGTCAGATACGAAGACGGCCGCCTTGTCATAGGTCCCGAGAGGGATGGACCGGCAGCAGCCTTCGGAGGCCCCTCCCCCACTCCGACCGATGCCATGATAGCCCTCGGTCTGACGGATATCGGAGATCGCCAGAAAGCGCTCAAGGCTGTGGAAGAGATTGCCAGGGTAAAAAACTATTCCATCGAGGAGATGGCAAAAGAGATGTTCGATCTTGCCTGCTGTAAGATAATATCCGCGGTAAACGAGATGCTTCGTGATATCAACAATAAACCTGTCTATACCGTCCACGAAATCTTTGAAGGAAAAAAGATCAAACCCGAGGTGGTCTATATCGTGGGGGGACCGGCCAGGCCAATGGCTCCGTATATAGACAGGATGCTGGGGTTTCCCTCCTGTATTCCCGAGCATGCGGAAGTTGCCAATGCAATGGGTGCCGCACTCGCACGGACAACAACCGAGCTTACCCTCCTCGCCGATACCGAAAAGGGAGAGATGATCATCGCGGAGGAAGGTATCCAGGCCAGCATACCTCGCGAATTCACGCGGGAAGACGCGATCCGCATGTGCAAGGACAAATTACGTGAGAGGGCGCTGAGGATGGGGGCACAGAAAGACGATCTCGATATAGAGATCATAGAAGACCAGGCCTTCAACATGGTACGGGGGATGGGATACACTGTCGGCAAGAACATACGGATCAAGGCCCAGGTAAAACCGGGGCTGATCGCGGGTTTCAGAAAGGAGGCGTCCAATGTCAGACAGTAAGAAAAAAACCGGACTGATATTTTTTCCTGCCTTCGACTGGTCGATATCACCGACCCATCCGGAAAGAGAGGAACGCCTCCTCTACACACAGGATCAGGTATTTGAAGAAGGTCTGCTCGATCTGGATAATATCGTGGAATTCAAGCCCGGACTTGCCACCATCCAGGACATAAACCGCATTCATATCTGCGTGCCTGATGCCCCGAGTGTTATTACACAGTCCCATCTCATTTCGGCCGGAGGAGCCATAACAGCCGCCGAAAAGGTAATGCAGAAAGAGGTGGACAATGCCTTCGCGCTTGTCCGTCCCCCCGGGCACCACGCCATGCGAATCGTCCATGGCGCAAGGGGATTCTGCAATATAAACATTGAAGCGATCATGGTCGAATATATCAGGCATAAATACGGTCCCCGGAAGATCGCCATCATCGACACCGCCTGCCACCACGGCGATGGTTCGCAGGATGTATTCTGGCATGACCCCAACACCCTGTTTATATCGATACATCAGGACGGAAGGACGCTCTATCCCGGCTCCGGATTCCCGGATGAATTCGGAGGGCCAAACGCCCTGGGATACACGTTAAACGTACCTCTCCCGCCCAATACATCGGACGAGGGTTTTCTGTTTACTCTGGACAATCTGATCCTCCCCATACTGGATGAATTCAAGCCGGATCTGATCATCAATTCGGCGGGGCAGGACAACCACTACAGCGATCCGATAACCAACATGTCTTTCTCCGCGCAGGGATATGCCATCCTGAATGACAGGCTGTCTCCAGACATAGCGGTGCTTGAGGGCGGATATTCCATAGAAACCGCCCTCCCCTATGTCAACGTGGGCATCATACTCGCTATGGCCGGTATAGACTACATCCACGTCACCGAACCGTACTACGATCCCGAAGCCATACGGCAGTCCCCTCGAATAACCCGGCAGATAGAACAGCAGGTCTCATACATCTACAACCTGTGGAAAAATCGCGAGTCTCAAAGGGCCGGTGTGGTAAAGTTCGGGGAGTACATGCGCCGCGACAGAGGTATATTCTACGACACGGACGGGATAAGTGAACACCAGGAAGAGACTACCCGCATATGCGACGAGTGCGGAGGTCTGGTAACCACCAGCTCTGAGGCAAGCACAGGCAACAGGATCTTTGCCGTCATCGTCCCGGGGCAGAGCTGCCCCGTATGCAGGAAAAAGGGAGAGGAAATTTTTGAATCAATGAGCAAGGGGTCATATCAGTATATATATTTCCAGGACAGGGACAGAGATACCTTCCTGATAAAATAAACGTAAGGGAGAACAGTATGAAAGAAACAGATGATAAAACTCGTGAGACAGCGAAAAAGCTCTTCGGGGCCGGCATAAAGATGGATCCGCCGTATCTCATGTGGAAGGAATATGACCGGGATCTGGCTAACGATTTCTCCAGATTCATAACAGGGAATCTGTATTCCAGGACCGTGCTTACACTGCCTGAAAGGCAGATGGCCGCTTGCGCCATGCTGGCCGCGCTCCGGGCCGGAGAAGAATTGAGGCTGCATGTCAACGCGGCGTTGAATGTCGGCTGCGATCCGGCAAAGCTGGCGGAAGTCTTCTTCCAGCTTGCAACGTATGCGGGGATGCCGACAGTGAACGAAGCTCTCGCGGTCTACCGCGATGTCCTCAAAGAAAGGGGGCAGTGGCCAATTGAGAGACCAGCAGAAAAATAGCTTCGGCAGGATCGTCGAAATCATTGACAGGCTGCGAGCTCCGGACGGATGCCAGTGGGATCGGCAGCAAAAGAAGGAGGATGTCGGAAGATACCTTTTGGATGAAGCATACGAGGTCATCGACGCGATTGACGACGGCACCCCGGATGCCTTGAGGGAGGAACTCGGAGATGTCCTCTTCCAGATACTGTTTCTGGCAAAGATGTCGGAAGAAAATGGCGAGTTCGGTATTTCAGACATAGTGGATGACATATCGGAAAAGATGATCCGCCGTCATCCCCATGTCTTCGGGAACACTGAAGTCCGGGATGTGGAAGAGATACGATCCAACTGGGAAACCATAAAGGGACGTGAGAATGGCAAGGAGAAGGGGAAGGTGTCCGCTCTGCGGAGCGTACCTCGTTCCCTTCCTCCCCTCATGGCGGCGCACAAGATAACCGGAAGCGCGTCCAGAGAGGGTTTTGACTGGAAAGACACAGATGGTGTCATAGAAAAGATCGACGAAGAGCTGAGAGAACTTAAGGAAGCCATCTCGGGCGGAGGCAAAGATCGCATAGAAAACGAGATGGGCGACATGTTTCTCTCACTGGTCAATCTATGCAGATTTGTTGAAATAGATCCTGAAAACGCCCTCAGATCTTCATTGGACAAGTTCACGGCACGGTTCTCATTTATCGAAGAGACCTTGAGAAAAAAAGGTAAGTCTCCACGCGATGTCTCTCTGGAAGAGATGGACGATTTATGGAATACAGCAAAAAGAACAGAAAAGGTCACTGAGAATCAATGA
This sequence comes from uncultured Syntrophaceae bacterium, assembly GCA_964579455.1. GTDB lineage: Bacteria > Desulfobacterota > Syntrophia > Syntrophales > UBA2210 > UBA2210. The sequence goes on from CAZOHQ010000020.1 coordinate 6,084, forward strand.
AATTCTTCTTCTGTGTCATAGGAATGGTTCTGATAATAGAAGGACTCCCCTACTTCGCCTTCCCCGAGAAAATCAAGACGTATCTGTTGAAGGTCTCTGACATCCCCGGCAACACACTCAGGATACTGGGACTGACATCGGTTATCATTGGCCTGTTTCTCGTCTTTCTCGGAAGAAACTGAAATCCGGCACACACACTACCGGCATAGACAACAGGCCTGACTTTGCATCAGTTCGTGGTACCCGCCCTGTCCATGCCGCAAATATCTATTGACTTTGAAGTCATTTTTTGATTATCTTCCCGACCTTGTCATGAAAACTAATGAATTTTATTATAATCTTCCGGAAGAATTAATCGCGCAGAAGCCGTGTGAATCAAGAGATCATTCACGGATGATGGTGGTGGACAGAAGCAGCGGGACCTTTGAATGCAGGCATTTTTATGAACTGCCCGAGTTTCTCGAGAAGGACGATCTTCTGGTTATCAACAATTCCAGGGTAATTCCCGCGAAGATCTCCGGGAAAAAATCCACCGGCGCCACGATTGAGATGCTCCTGCTCGAAAAAGCGGGTTCGCCTGTAACATGGGAAGTCCTGTTGAGACCCGCCAAGCGGGTCGATGTGGGCACACGGATAACGTTCGACGATCACTCATGGGCGGAAATACTGGAAAGGATTTCCGACAAGAAATGGATCGTCCGTTTCCACCCGGAGGGCGGGTTCGACACGTTCCTCGACACCTTTGGAAGCGCGCCGCTTCCGCCCTACATAAAGAGGGTCAAAGGACAGGCGAAAGATCCTCTTGACCTGCAGAGATATCAGACTGTTTACGCTAAGAACCCCGGATCGGTCGCTGCTCCCACCGCCGGCCTGCATTTCTCTGAAGGAACTCTTGAAACACTGGGGAGCCGGGGAGTCGACATCGCACAAGTAACCCTGCATGTGGGATATGGAACCTTTCTGTCCATTGAAACGGAGTTCGTAAAAGATCATAGAATGGAAAGCGAAACCTTCGAGATAAGCGAAGAGGCGGCGGAAAAGATCAACAGAGCCGAGCGGATTTTGGCCGTGGGCACAACGTCGATACGAACACTGGAGTCGGCCTCTGATCAGGACGGAATGGTAACACCGGGGAGGGGAAGTACCAACCTCTTTATATATCCGGGCTATCGTTTCAAGGCAGTGGACAGGGTGCTGACGAATTTTCATTTGCCGGCCTCCTCACTCTTCCTCCTTGTCTGCTCCTTCGCGGGTAAAGATCTGATGCACAGGGCCTATGAAAAGGCCATCAAGGAGAAGTTCAGGTTTTACAGCTATGGCGATTGCATGCTGATATTGTAACGGCACTATGCAATTTTTACTGTATAATTTTTAATGAGAAGTGGTAAAACGGCGGTCGCATGAACACAGAAGCCAGACCTCAAGAACAGAAATCCGGGAATCGCGGGTTCGATTTCAGTCTGCTACACAAGGACAGTGGATCGGAAGCGCGGCTTGGAAAAATAATGACCCCCCATGGGGAGATTGATACGCCCGTTTTCATGCCCGTTGGAACTCAGGGAACAGTAAAGGGGCTCACACCGGAAAGGGTGAGTGATCTGGGGGCACAGATAGTGCTCGGAAATACCTATCACCTCTATCTGAGGCCCGGACACGAACTGATCAGAAATCTGGGTGGACTGCACACATTTATGAACTGGCAGCATCCTATCCTGACCGACAGTGGTGGATTTCAGATATACAGCCTGGGGGCATTGAGAAAAATAACAGATGAGGGAGCCTCGTTTCAGTCACACATTGACGGTTCACGCCACTTTATAAGCCCTGAGGTGAGCATGGAGATTCAGGAAGCGCTGGGATCCGATATAATGATGTGCCTTGATGAATGTATGTCGTATCCCGCAGAGTTCAACTACGCCGAAAAATCACTTGACATGACGCTTAGGTGGGCTAAAAGATGTAAGGCTTCGAAGAAAAATGATCATCAGGCCCTTTTCGGTATATCCCAGGGAGGGGAATACGAGACACTGCGCAGGAGGGGCATCGAAGAACTGATCGACATAGGATTCGACGGCTATGCCCTGGGGGGATTGAGCGTCGGAGAACCCAAGGAAGTCATGCGTGAGATAACCGCCGTATGCACTCCTCTCCTGCCTGAAGAGAAACCGCGATATCTTATGGGGGTGGGTCTTCCGGAAGATATCGTGGAATCCGTTTATCATGGAATAGACATGTTTGACTGTGTGATGCCTACAAGAAATGCTCGCAACGGAATGCTGTTTACAAGTGATGGAAAAGTTGTTATAAGGAACGCCCGTTATCGTGGGGATAGCTTGCCTATTGACAGCGAGTGTGATTGTTACACGTGCAGAAATTACTCACGGGCATATCTCAGGCATCTGTTTGTTGCCGGAGAAATTCTGGGGCTTGTTTTGAATACCATCCACAACATCAGATATTTTATGAATCTGATGAAAAAGATCAGGGATGCCATAAAAAATGACAATTACAGGGCTTTCAGAGAAGATTTCATGTCCCGGTTGTCATACCCAGGATCGGGAAACAATTAAATAATTCAAGGAGGAACGGATAAGATGACAGGCATAGCATATGCGATGGGAGCAGGTGGAGGCGGCGGAGGGGCAGCCCCTGGTGGAGACATGAACTTTATCATTGTAATGGTTGCCATCTTCGCAATTTTTTATTTTCTTCTCATACGACCACAGCAGAAAAAACAGAAAGAAACAAAGGCAATGCTGAGCAACCTCGCCCACGGAGACACGATCGTCACCGTAGGCGGACTGCAGGGAAAGATTGCAGCCATTACCGAACAGGCTGTGACCCTGGAAGTGGCCGACAAGGTAAAGGTCAAGGTATCAAGAGCCTACATTGCTGGTGTCATACAAAAGGCGACTTCATAAGTAACAGCGAAAGGAACTCAAATGTCTGACAAAAACATCAAGGTGAGGGGAATTGTAACGATAGTCATTGTTGCAATCGCCTTATTTTATCTCATGCCCTCTATTACCTCGAAACTTCCTTCCGTCTGGAAGGACAATGCAGACAAGATCCACCTGGGTCTTGATCTCCAGGGAGGAATGCACCTGGTCATGGAGGTGGATACCGAAAAGGCAGTCGAGAGCGCTATGGAAAGGATCTCGAATGATCTGAGTGAGCTCCTCATGGAAGAGAGGGTGCGGTTTAAAAACCTGAATCGGGAGGAAGGAATTCTCACAACCCTTGAATTGTCCAATGAAGAGGCAAGCACGGGATTCAGAAAGATATTAAAGGACAATTTTCCCAACCTTGATATCAAATCTTCTGAGAGAGAAAACGGAAGGGAAAAGGTTTATCTGAAGATAAATGACAAGCAGATTGACGCTATAGAAAAATTTGCCGTGGAACAGAGTCTTGAAACAATACGAAACAGGGTGGATCAATTCGGTGTCTCCGAACCTGAAATAATACCCCAGGGCAAGGATCGAATACTCATACAACTGCCGGGAATCAAGGACCCGCAACGGGCTATTAATCTGATCGGCAAGACGGCTCTTCTGGAATTCAAGATGGTAGATGATGAGAACAGCCTGGATGAAGCAGTCAAGGGAAAGGTGCCTCCCGGTGACATCGTAGCTTACGGGGTCAGGATAGAGGCTGAAACAGGGCGGAGGTTGAAGACACCGTACCTGCTCAAGAATAAGAGCCTCCTGACAGGCGAGGCTCTGGAGGATGCCAAGGTATCAATCAGCAACAGGTTTGGAGAGGCATATGTCTCCCTGAAGTTTGATTCTCAGGGCGCGAGGGATTTTGACCGGATAACGGCACAAAATGTCAAGAAACGTCTTGCAATTGTTCTTGACGGTGTTGTTCACTCAGCACCGGTCATACAGGAAAGAATTTCAGGCGGCAACGCCCAGATCACCGGAAGTTTTACCATGGACGAAGCACGTGATCTGGCAATCATACTGAGGGGAGGGGAGCTGCCTGCTCCTGTCAGAATTTTGGAGCAGAGGACGGAGGATCCATACCTCGGTCAGGACTCCATTGACAAAGGAATTCTGTCCATAATTGTGGGCAGCATACTGGTTATTCTATTCATGGTCATGTACTACAGCCTGTCTGGGATTGTCGCCGATATCGCGCTCTTCCTGAACATAATACTGATCCTGGGCGCACTTGCCGCGTTCAAGGCAACACTTACCCTTCCCGGCATCGCCGGCATCGTGCTGACCATCGGTATGGCGGTGGACGCGAATGTTCTCATATTCGAGAGGATACGGGAGGAACTGAGGTTAGGCAAGTCCGCCGGAGCTGCCATATCGGGTGGATACTCGAAGGCCCTGCTCACTATTGTGGATGCAAATGTTACCACTCTGATCGCCGCTCTGGTGCTTTTCCAGTTCGGTACAGGACCAATCAAGGGTTTCGCGGTCACACTCAGCATCGGTATTGTATGCAGCATGTTCACCGCTATCTTTGTGACGAGAATCATTTACGACTATTTCGTATGGGATAGAAACATAAAGAGAGTAGCTATATAAAGATTAGAGATCCCCCGCAGCCAGACTGCGGGGGATCTCCAATTATCAGGGAACATTTTTGATTTTATGCGCTCGCTATTCAGTTCATGCAAAATTAATAATCTGGAACGGAGATATTGATGGAAATTATAAAGCCCGGAATAAATATTGACCTTGTCGGAAAGATGAAAATCGCTTTTTATGCCTCACTGATTGCGATAATCATAAGCATATTATCCCTGGCACTGCACGGTGGACTCAATCTGGGCATAGATTTTGCCGGAGGGACACTGGTACAGATAAAGTTCTCCCAGGAAACAGACGTGGACGGCATCAGGGATGCCCTCAAGACCATCAACCTCGAGAACAGCGTCATCCAGCGTTTCGGATATCACGACAACAACGAGTTTCTGGTCAAGACGGAAAAGTCCAGCTCCGAACTCGAAGGATTATCAACCAGAATAGAAGAAGCACTGAGCGCATCCTACGGCAAGGAAAATTTCGAGATACGGAGGATTGAAGTCGTCGGGCCGAAAGTGGGCAAGGACCTGAGAGAAAAAGGCATGCTGGCTATGCTCTACGCGATGATCGGGATACTGATCTATGTTACGTGGAGATTTGAACTGCGATATGCGGTCGGGGCAATTATAGCGCTCATACATGACGTCATCATCACTGTCGGAATCTTTTCCCTCCTGGATAAGGAGTTCACGCTTCCTATCATTGCGGCTCTGCTGGCAATCATCGGGTATTCACTCAATGACACTATCGTTGTGTATGACAGAATAAGAGAAAATATAAAGGGTGTAAAAAAACAACCACTTAAAGATATCGTAAACTCAAGCATAAACCAGGTACTGAGCAGAACGGTGCTGACATCGGTGACAACTCTGCTGGTCGTGCTCGCCCTGTTTTTCTTCGGCGGAGCGGTTATTCATGATTTCGCTTTTGCCATGCTGGTGGGAATAACAGTGGGTACCTATTCCTCCGTATTTATCGCCAGTCCCACTATCCTGGTCTGGGAAACCATGAGGCCTACAAAGGAGAAGGGGAGAAAATAATTTGCCTCTCTTGGAAGCGGCCGGATTGACAATATTCGTTTTGATATTGATCGTTGGAATCTTTTCCATCATATTCGGCTTTCCGGGAACTTTTCTGATCCTTGGAGACGTCATTATCTACTCCTGGATAACCGGATTCGAGAAGATCGGCATTAAGATAATTATTGCGCTTGTCGTTATTTCGCTACTGGCAGAGGCTATTGACTTCTTCCTGGGAATCTCAGGAGCAAGGAGGTATGGTTCGTCAAAAAGCGGCGTGGTATTATCCATCATTGGAGGGATCGTCGGAGCAATCATGATGACCCCGATCCTGTTCGGGTTGGGCGCCATCATCGGAGTCTTTCTCGGAGGATTTGCCGGGGCATTCCTCGGGGAATATCTGGAACAGCGGAAGTTAAAACAGGCCATCAGAGCAGGATACGGTGCTATGATAGGAAGAATTGCCGGAACGCTTGTTAAAGGATCTCTCGCCATTGTGATGGCAATAATATCGATGTTAGCGATATATTCGTGAATTGGAAAAATTATCATGAGCAAAAACAGGAAAAGCGTGGTCAGGGAATACGCAGAAGCAATTATAATAGCTATACTTATAGCCCTTTTTATCAGAACCTTTGTCGTTCAGGCATTTAAGATACCTTCCGGTTCGATGAAGCCAACCCTTCAGATAGGAGATCACCTGCTCGTCAATAAATTCGCATACGGCATCAAGATACCGTTCATACGGAAGACTCTGATATCCATAAATGACCCCCAGAGGGGAGACATAGTGGTCTTCATATATCCGGTAGACAGGTCAAAGGATTTTATAAAGAGAGTGGTGGGCGTGGCAGGAGACACTATCGAAATAAGGGACAAGAAGATCTACCTGAACGGTCTTCCCTCAAACGATGGCCACGGGGTGTATACCGATAGAATTCTCTTCCCGGCATCGGTACAGCCGCGCGATAATTTCGGACCGGTCACCGTTCCAGCCGGACATTTATTTGTCATGGGGGATAACAGGGATCAGAGCTATGACAGCAGGTTCTGGGGATTTGTAGACCTGAAGGATACTCTGGGCAAGGCATTCATTATATACTGGTCATGGGACACAAATAATAAGGATGTCAGGTGGACCAGAATGGGCCGCATGCTTAATTAACTTGACAGAAAGAACAAACGCTGGTATTTATACCTAAGTTTGCTGAGTATATAAATCGGTTAAGGGGGTTTCCAATGTTTCGCGATTGCTTCGCCAAGAAAGTGTACTAAATGGCCTTCTCACTTTGTGGGAAGGCTTTTTTTTTGAGACAAATGGGGGGTCTCAGGATAACAGATTAAGGAACAATAAAAATGAAAAAGAAAAAAGTGGTTATGGATGCGGAAGGGATTGAAAGATCCCTTACGAGGATTGCCTACGAAATATTAGAGCGGAACAAGGGTACGGACAACCTCATTATCATCGGCATAAGAAAAGGGGGGATATCCCTGGCTGAGAGACTCAGCAAAAAGATATCCGCCATTGAGAAAACCGAAGTCATGTCCGGAACCCTTGACATAACACTCTACCGGGACGATGTGTTGACGACAGGCAAAAGACCGGAGATTGAAAAGACGTATATTCCCTTTCCCCTTGATCACAAAAGAGTTGTCATTGTTGACGATGTCCTTTTTACCGGCAGGACTATACGGGCCGCCATGGATGCGCTTATGGAATTCGGAAGGCCTAAACTGATACAGCTCGCCGTCCTCATTGACCGGGGGCACAGGGAGCTTCCCATCAGGGCTGATTTCATCGGTGAGACACTTCCCTCCTCGCTATGGGAAAATATCAGCGTTAATCTTGCTGCAGACAATCCCGACATATCGGGAGACGAGGTTGTAATCGAAGAGGGCTAGAGCAGGGTCTCTGCACAGACATCCGTCCGGGTGTACAGTCGGGTTTATCCATGTCCGGCTTGAGGGTGAAAAACCATGAAATTATCAAGAAAAGACATGCTGGAGATACGGGATCTTTCAAGAGAAGAGATCGGAG
>CAZOHQ010000021.1:0-11319 GCA_964579455.1 uncultured Syntrophaceae bacterium
GGAAACACCGAAAAGTCCAGCGGTCTGAGCACATAGACAGCTACGAGCAGTATGATCAGGGAAAAGGTGATATTGACCGAGAGGAGCATATCGAGGATAAAGGGCCTCAGAGGAATCATCATAATCAGAAGAATTCCAACGATCCCGATCGCCATCACGGTGGCACCGTTGAATAGCCCGCCCGACCCCTTTTCAGTGTGAAAACTCGCCTTATTTGCTTTATCCATGATCCTTCTTAGCTTTTAAACTGTAGACATACGCCAGTACTTCCGCAACCGCCCGGTACAGGTTTTCAGGGATCACCTGTTCGACACCAACTACCTTATACAATACCCGTGCCAGAGGTTTGTTCTCTACAATGGTAATTCCATTTTCCACGGCAATTTCCTTTATCTTTTCGGCAACCAGGCCCCTTCCCTTGGCGATAACCTTCGGGGCTGACATTTTTGCCTGCTCGTATTGAATGGCAAGGGCGAGATGGGTTGGATTGGTGATAACCACATCCGCTTTGGGAACATTTTCCATCATCCGGTTTCTGGCCATTTCTCTCTGGAGTCGTTTCACCCTCGCCTTGATGATGGGATCACCCTCTGACTGTTTGTGTTCGTCCTTTACTTCCTGCTTGGACATCTTGAGACTCTTTTCGAACTCCCATCTTTGATACGCATAATCCAGGATCGCAAGAATGATAAGGGCCAAACATGCCCTGAATATAATCTTCAACGAAACCCTGCTGATGTAGAGGAGTATCCCCCCCGCATCCTGATCCATCAAGGGAAAGAGTGACTCCAACTCCCCCTTGATGGTGAGATACACAATAAAGGAAATGATCGATATCTTGAACAGGTTTTTCACCAGATCGACAAGAGACCTCAGGGAAAAAAGCCGTTGGAATCCCTTGACAGGATCGATCTTTGAAAATTTCGGGGTTATCGTTTCGGCAGAAAGGACAAAACCCACCTGCAGATAATTGACAATCAGGGCGATAGATAAAACGGTCAGAAAGAGGGGCAGGAGCATATACAACACCCTGGTTGTCACAATAGAGGCAAGGAGTTGAATGCTCCCGAAATCAAGATCAAACTGGCCGGATTGCGAAAACAACCACCTCATAAGCCTCATCAAATCGTCGGCCATACCGGCGGCAGCAAAAGAAAAGAAGACCAGCCCGGACATCAGAACCGCAACGGAGGCCACCTCCTGGCTCTTTGCGACCTGTCCCTTCTTACGCGCTTCTTCCCTTCGCTTGGGAGTTGCCTGTTCGTTTTTTTCCTGATCCTTGTTTTGATCTGCCATATCTATCTTTGGTGACCATGTATTGACGTCTCCGTCAAGAAACCATACACCACATGCTGTTTGTGTCCCCTTACATCAGATGCAGGAGCGTGCTCAGATCCTTTTCAAAACCGAGAAAAATATTCCCCACCACTTTCACGAAAAGCGGAAGGGTAAGACCTATGCCGATCAACCCCATGGCAATCTTCAGCGGGAACCCGACGATAAATACGTTGATCTGCGGAACGGTCCGGGAAACAATCCCTACTCCCACACTGGTCATCAATAACACGGCGATAACCGGGGCACCCATCTTAATTGCAACAACGAATATGCCCCGTGAAAATTCAATTAAAAACCTCGCGAGTTCACTCGAAAAGGTAAAATCGAGCGGAGGGACGATTGCATAGCTCTGTGCAATGGCATACAGGAATATGTGGTGACCATTGACGGCAAGAAACACAAGCATCGCAACGATGTATTGAAACTGCGCAGTGATCGAAATCTGCGTGCTGGTTATCGGATCGACCACATTCACGATAGCAAAGCCCATCTGAAAGCCGATGAGCTGCCCCGACAGTTGCAGCGAGGAAAGGATCATCCTCCCCGTGAAGCCGACAAGGACCCCTATCATGACCTCTCCCGCCATTCTCCATATCATAGGGAGGACATCGAGGGGAGGTATCTCCATCACGACTACGGGAAAGAGCAGAAACGCTATTATCAGTGACAGCCCCCCCTTAACCCGTAGGGGGGTGGTCGTATTTCCCAAGACGGGGATCGTCACTACCATCGCACTGACACGCAGCAGGATAAGGATAAAGGCTTCTACCTGTTCGGCCGTTATCTGCGGTATGTTCATTCAAAACACCAGAGGAAGTGCTTGCGGCTGTTATCGTATATGCATCGGTATGGAGGAAAACAGATTGTGCGTATACGTGACGATAAGATTCAGCATCCACGGAAGCGCAATAATCAGCGTAATCATGACGGCAATGATCTTGGGAACAAAGGTCAATGTCATTTCCTGTATTTGCGTAACGGCCTGAAAGATGCTGATGACAAGCCCGACGACAAGCCCCACAATGAGCATGGGAGCCGAAAGCAGTAAAATCATTTTTACGGCCTCGCTCGCCATGCCAACAACCAAATCGGTGTTCATACCCCTCACTCCTTTCTATCAGGAAAAACTCTGAACGAGTGACCCGACTATCAGATACCACCCATCAACAAGAACAAAAAGCAACAGTTTGAACGGCAGACTTATCATGATGGGGGGAAGCATCATCATCCCCATTGACAGAAGTACGCTGGCAACAACCATATCCAAGACGAGAAAGGGGAGATAAATCATAAACCCTATCTGAAAGGCGGTCTTCAATTCGCTGATCACAAAAGCGGGGATCAAGACCGGCAAGGTTATGTCGTCTGCCGTATCGGGTTTCTCATCCCCTGAAATCTTTACAAACAACGCAAGATCTTTCTGCCGTACCTGCTTCATCATAAACCCTTTGAGTGCCTCCGACGTCACCGTCAAGGCACTTTCGGCCGATATCTCTTCATTCACATACGGCTGCAGTGCCTGGGCATTGACCCTGTCCCAGACAGGCGTCATTACAAAGAATGTCAGAAAGAGGGATAACCCTATGATAATCTGATTCGCAGGCATCTGCTGGGTTCCAAGGGCCTGCCTCAGGAGAGAAAGCACGACCACGATACGCGTGAATGAGGTCAGCATGACCAGTATGGCGGGGGCAAGGGACAGGACGGTAAGGATAAACAACAGTTGTATGACCGTTGCGACCTTGCCCGGTTCATCCGTGCCGTCCCCTACGCTGAGACTTACCGTGGGAACCGTAAACGGCTTCCCCCACAGGGAGCTCGACAGAAACACCATCACAAGGACAATGAGCAGACAGACACAAAGCTTCCGCCTGTCCCCCAGCCGTTTAAGCATCTCGCGCCCCATTCTTTCCCCGGAGGCCAAGGAGGGCATGCAGCTTCATCCTCGAGGAAGCCAGATAGTCTGAAAAGGGTATGCGCCCCTCTCGTGCTCTCTTCATATCTTCGATCCTCTCAAGCGACTCAGAGTTCCTGATTCTCGTCAAGAGCGATATTTGGTTGTTTGAAACTCCCAGTGCCACGGTATTACCCGCGATATCAACCAGCACAATACTGTTTTTGGGACTCAGATATTTCACTGACAGGATCTGTATCAACTCTCCGTCATCTATGCCCTGCCTCGACCTCTTCATGATCTTCTTCACCAGATACACCACCACAAGGAGTATCCCGAGGGTAACGGCCAGAGCCGACAGTATTTTCAAGAAGGAGGAGATCACGCTCAACGAATCCATAACAACACACCCTGCTTGCCAGTCAACGCTACTTCAGTTTATTGAGTCTCTCGGCGTGAGAAACGATTTCGATCAACCTGATCCCGAATTTCTCGTTCACGACGACTACTTCACCCCTGGCGATCAACTTGTTATTGGCAAAGACATCCATGGGTTCACCCGCGAGCTTGGTCAACTCTATGACGGAACCCTGGTTCAGTTCAAGGAGATCGCTGATCAGCATCCTGTTTCTTCCCAATTCAACCGTCAGGGTGAGAGGTATATCCAGGATGCAATCCAGGTCAAGCGTACCCCTTTGAGTATCACCCTTTTGAATCTCTTTGAATTGGACAGTCCCAACCTCTTCCCTTTGAATAGGTTTGCCCGATGCCTCCATCTCTTCCTGCACGTCGCCCCACCCAAGATCCTCATCGGGGTTTGCTTCTCCCGCGTCCTGGTTTTCCGCCGTTTCTTGTGGTGCGCTCTCCGGCCCGGCATCTCCCTGTACCGATGTCCCCTTTTTCAGTTCGGTTTCGTCCATTCATTCACCCTGTTTATAGTATTTAGACAATTGTACTGCCTGGTTGCCCTTATATATCCCCGGATGTCCCGTGAATTTGCGAATACCCTCCACATAGATATCAAGACCGTCCATGAAATGACGTTCCAGATAGATGACATCCCCCTCTTTCAGGTTGATGATCTCCCTGCCACACAGCTCCGTTCTGCCCAATTCAACAAGGATATCAACCTCGTGTGATTTAAGGTTTTCCCTAAGCCGCAGCGCCCATCCCTTATCCACCTTCGACACACCGCTGGTATATCCCATCTCCAATTTTTCCTTGAGGGGCTCAAGCATCGCATACGGCATACATAACGTCATGTTTCCCGATAGATACTCCATCTCCATTTCAAGCTTCACAACGAATACGACATCGATGGGCGCAACGATCTGGGCGAACTGGGGATTGATCTCTGACCTGCCGTAGACTACCTTGAGATCCACGAGCGAACTCCACGCCTTCTCGATGTCGGAAAGGGCGCTTAAGATAACCCGTTTAATCAGCTTGATCTCTATCGATGTAAAGTCTCTTCCTTCAACCTTATAGCTCTCGCGTCCCGTTCCTCCAAAGAGTATGTCAACCAGGGCAAATATGACCTGCGATTCAACGACAAACAGTGCTTCACCATTGAGCGGATTCATCTTGAAGACATGCAAACTGGTAGGGATCGGGAGTGTTTTCAGAAAGTCTTTGTATTTCAGCATGCTGACTGAGAGGATGTTCACACTTACCACCCTCTTGAGCAATGACGACAAGGTGGTCTGAAACCTCTTGACAAATCGTTCATTCGTCATATTCAGACCCGGTAGATTGACATTGACAATCCTGTCATGGCTGGTCAGATCATACGTGCGCACCTCCGAGGTGTCGGTATCACTCGTCTCTCTTGATTGCGTTGTAACGTCGCCATCGGTTATCCCTCCGAGAAGGGCATCAACCTCTTCCTGTGACAATATATTCGACATCTTGTCCTCTTACGATGCTTCGGTTACTGGACAATAAACTCGGTGAAGTACACCTTCTGAACCTGTCCCTTGCTCAGGTAATTGTTCATCCGTATGGCGATTTCATCCCTGAGACGTTGTTTACCGGCAAAGCCCATGATATCCTGATATCTTTTTGATGAGAGGAGATCCAAAATGGTATCGACGATCTTCGGTTTCAGTAGTTCAAGCTCCCCGATACATTCCGGGCTGGTCAATTCGACCTTAATAACCGTCTTGAGATATCTCTCGCCATTATTGTCCATAAGATTGACTATCATGGCACCCATCGACCATACCGAACCGATCGGTTGTACCTGCGCCTCTTCCTTCATGGCCTCCTTATTGGTGGCCATCCGGCTCGCGTAATACTTCCATCCCGCAAAACCGCCCACACCGAGGGCCACGATAACAACCACGATTACAAGCCATTTAATCATCGAACCCTTACCCTTTGGGGGCGACTCTTCGATTTCTTGATCCCTCTCTCTATCCTTCTCTTCCGCCATTACTCCTACCCCTCCTCAATTTATCCCGACGTTTGCATACCGCCTGCTGCATGGTTACACATCTCTTTCCTTGAACGTTAAGACAATGTCGACCCGCCTGTTACGCGCCCTGTCTGCCTCAGATGTATTTGAAAAACGGCTCTTCGAAGCAGCGTAGCCCGAAGCTGAGAGCCTCTCAGGTGCAATACCTCCTCTGGCGATAAGGGGATTGACCACATTCACGGCCCGCGTTATTGAACGTGTCAAGTTGGACGTAAATTGTTCGTTTCGTATCGGAACATCATCGGTATGCCCCTCTACCCGTATGGTGCAGTCAGCGTTTTTGATAATTACACCCAGGGAATCCAATGAACGACTGTTTTCTTTGATATCGGCCATACCCGTCTTGAACAACAACTCCTCATCCACCAGGACCGTTATCCCTTCCTCCGTCATTTCGGAGGTAATGGCTTGTATCCCCCGGATCTGATCGAGCACCCTCTCTTTTCTCATCTCCGCTGTCTGAGTCTTACTTCCCATGGGCATAACAAAGGGTTCAAAAACACTCACACCCGACACACTCCCCCGGTCCATCATCCCAAACGCACTACTGAAAGAATAAGAAGCCTCTTTAACGCGGGCAACATCAAGGGTTGACATTGATAAGATCAGGACAAAGAACGTCAGGAGCAGGGTAACCATGTCATTGAAGGTCCCCAACCATTTCCCCCCCTGGTCTTCCGAATTCTTACGATTTTTCTCCATGTAAATCTCCCCGCCAGACCTCCGGTCTCCCCTCCTTCAGAGTAAAAAAGATTTCGACGCGACGGTTCTTGTATCTCCCCTCGGAGGTCTCATTCGCCGCAATGGGATGATACTCGCCGAACCCGACAGCACACAATCTCTCCGCAGGGAGTTTTCCCCTGTCAAGAAACGATCGCATGACATTGGTCGCCCGTGTCGTTGACAGCTCCCAGTTAGAAGGAAATCTGTGTGTATGGATCGGGATATTGTCCGTATGCCCCTCAATCCTGATCGATAAGGGGAACTCCAGCAGTATCGCGATCATTTCATCGATGTACGGATATGCCCTCTCTTCTACAGTAGCCGATCCTGATGGGAATAAGAGACTGCTGTTGAGCATGGCCCTGAATCCTCCCTCGGTTTCCTCGATATCAACGAGAGTTCCTGAATTCATCTCCTCAAAATAACGTTGCAGAGTTTGCATGGCAGTCATGATCAATTTTTTTTCATCTTCTGCCCCGGCCTGTGATGCATTCAGCGCATTTTTGCTTTGCCCCCCTCCTCGTTTACCGAAGTTTAGCATGTCCCTCGGGTCCATGATAGATGACTCCCCCGGGGTCTGGGCGTCTGTGGCAAAACCCCGCATGAAGTTGGTCATTCTGTCCCCTTCGACTGTAGAATATGAAACAAGCATCGCGAAAAGGGCCACCAGAATCAGTACCAGGGAACAGTATATGGACTCCCACCCCGCAGCGGCAGGTTCCTCCTTTTTCGTCTTTCCACGCTCAGGGTTCATCCCTAAAATATCGATTTCCTCTCGTCCGGAGACAGGAAGGAATGGAGTTTCTGCTCCACCATTCTCGGGTTGTCCCCCGCCTGGACAGACAGGATCCCGTTGATAATCAGTTGTTTGACCATCACCTCCTGGCTGCTTCTTGTTCGTAACTTGCCGGCAATAGGGAGGAAGAGGAGATTTGCCAGAATCACACCATAAAAGGTTGTAATGAGGGCCACCGCCATAGCCGGCCCGATGGAGCTCGGATCCTCCATCTGCATAAGCATCTTGACCAGACCGATCAGCGTGCCCACCATCCCCATGGCAGGCGCAAAATTCCCCATGGTTGTGAATATCTCTGCCCCCCGCCGGGGTCTCTCCTCGGCAAATTCGAGGTCGGTGTAGAGAATCTTGGAGAGGACATTAGGTTCCACGCCGTCTACCACCAGTTCCACCCCCTTCACCAGGAAAGAATCACCGATCGTGTCTATCTTATTTTCCAGGGCCAATATGCCTTCGCGCCGGGCGGTCTTGGACATATCCACCAACAGCTCTATCGCCTTGCCCGTTTTCATGAGGGGCGGGGCAAAAATAACGTTCTTCGCCACCTTCATGACACCGAGTATATCGGCGAGGGGATAATTAATGAGGACCGCTCCAAGCGTACCCCCCATCACGATTAATGCGGACGGGGCGTTCACAAACCAGCCAAGTCCTCCACCCATGCCCATGGCAACGATAACAAGCCCGAAGCCGCAGATCATTCCCAATATGGTACCAATATCCATTACAAACACCGCCTCCGCAATAAGGGCAACCTCACACCGGCCCGCACCCGGCATATTCACATCTGCCATGGTAAGGGAGCAAATATCGTACCAAAAGACATAAGCAAACGGCTGCCTTTGTTTGAACAACAATACTGATATGTTAGCGAATAGAGGGGGGAGCACAATGCTCCCCGTGGAGAAAAAGATCTATTGACGTGACGTCATTCATTTGACGCCATCATACGGAGAGGCAACCTTCTATGTGGTCACCGATTTCTGTCGAGGCGCTATCGCTTGATGCTTATAAGCTCTTCCATCATCTCATCCGTGGTCTGAACAACCTTTGCATTTGCCTGATAGGCGCGCTGGGCAGTAATTATATTGATAAATTCCGTGGCTATTTCGGTATTCGACATCTCGAGGGCATTCGAAACAATGGTTCCCATCCCCCCCGCTCCGGCCTGATTGGTCACGGCTTCTCCAGACTCAATCGTCGCAGAAAAGAGATTCGATCCCGCCTGGGTCAACCCCGAAGTGTTCGTGAAATTCGCCAGGACAATATAGCCCAGAGTCGATGTCTGTCCATTGGTAAAATAACCGTCGATTTGCCCGCTCGATCCGATACTCACACTACTCAGTACACCCGAAGCGTACCCATCCTGATTCACGTTACTCGTAGACGAGGTACTGGCATATGATGTTATCGATTCAGGTGTTGTCGTGGTGGCGAGATCGCCTGACAGCACCCATATCATATCATTGGCATCACCGATCCCCGCTCCGGTGGCCAGATTATTGGCCTGAAAGTCATCAAAATTTAACTCCACATCCGTTTGAGCGGCATCAAGGATTCCATCCCCATCAAAGGTGATCGTTCCGGCAGCAGCTACGGTCGTATCGGATTCCACATCATCAATATACGCATGGTACTCCCATTCGCCGGCAGTTGCCGTTTTCGTGAACTCAATGCTCAGGGTGTGGCTGCCCCCAAGAGAATCATAGATGGTTTGAGACACATAGTAGGTATCATCCTCCGCCGTTTCGGCATCCAAGTTCACCCCTAAAGAAAACTCATTGGTGGCAACAGGCTTTGACTGAGCGCCGCTGAGGTTGATATCTCCCATTGTTTCCGCAGCAGCAACTGCCCCCGTCAATCCCTGAACCCGATATCCGTTCAGATCAACAAGATAGCCATCTACATCTATGGAAAACGCACCGGCCCTCGTATAATAATTGGCGTTGTTCTTATCTTTGACAATAAAGAACCCGTCACCATCTATGGAAAGATCGGTGCCGCTCGATGTCGTTTCAAAGGAACCGGTACTAAACTGGGTTCCGATATTACTCACGGAGACACCACGCCCGATCTGTGCTCCGCCGGTGAGGTTCTGACTCAAGATATCGGCAAAGTACACCTTGCTTGCTTTAAAACCTATCGTGTTGGAGTTAGCGATATTATTGCTGATTACGTCCATCTGCTTCGAACAGGCATTGATCCCCGATACGCCTGAATATAAAGAACTCCCCATTGTTATTCCTCCTCTTCTTACGTTTAAAGACCAAAATCTGTCAGGTCATCTATATCCCTACGGAAACCACGTCTCCGATAAGGATGTCTTGTCCGTCAACGGAAAGATAGGTCTGAGAACCCGTGAAATTTACACCATTAACGATTCCCCTAAGCATCGTCTCGACAGCGAGAGATTCTCCCTCACTGTTTGTAGCGGACACGCTGAAGGAATACTCTCCTTCTTCCATGTCACTGCAATCCCAGGATACCGTGTTTAATCCTGCCGCCTGAGATTCAAATTCAAGGGTGTCGACGCAATTTCCGTCCGTGTTATATATTTCTATCGTTATCTCCCGGGCATCTTCTGGAAGATTGTAGACTATATCCTCCGACTCTCCATCAACGACAACCTGAGACCCCGTGGCCGTTATTTCCTTGCCGATCAGGCCAACCGACTCGTAATTGCACAGGACATTGTTATACTGGAGTAAAGATTCCAAATTGCCATTGACGTTGCTCAACTGTTCAAGACTCGAAAACTGGGCGAGTTGAGCCGTGAACTCTGTCCCATCCATCGGATCGAGGGGATCTTGATTCTTGAGCTGTGCAATCATCATATCCAAAAAGTCATCCTTCCCCAAAACGCTTTCGCTGCTGCTGTCATATGAAGATACGCTTCCGGTTACACTATCTACAGTCGACATTGTATACCCTCCTCACTATTTGGTTCGTTATACAAACACATTGATACTCCCGTCGATACCCAGATGCCCTTTCATCGGAAATGCCTCTTCGTGGTCTTCCGACAGCTGACCTTCATCCCCCTTGGCATCCTCTCTGTACGATGATTCCCCCGTAAAGCCGTACTGAGGTCCGTCAGACTTGTCATGGAGAAACACACTGATACTATCCACGGTGAGTCCTTGATTTTGGAGAGATATCCTGAGCTGTTCCATGTTCGATTGCAGCACGTTCCTCACATCACTGCTATCGGTGTGGAGAACCGCACATACTTTATCGTTTCGGATTGATACATCCATATCCACCGTACCGAGCTGGGGAGGATTCAATACTATTCGTATCCTTCCGGATTCACTCGTCAGACGAGCGGCTGCAGTATCCGCGATCTGATGTATAAGGACGTGGGGTCGCAGCCTCACATCGCCGGAATCATCAATGGCGACACACCCCTCGCCCCCTACGACAACATTCTGTAATCCTTCCGGTGAGATCCTGTCAACGGCGGCATCCCGAACCATGAAAGAGGAATCACTTACACCCTCTTCCGGCAACACAAGGGGACTATTCCCGATATCTCCACGGATATCGGCAGCAGGCATGCCAGCCTGTGATACGGATCCTTTCATCTGCCCCCCGCTTATCATTGTATCTTGAAGGAGCTGACCGTTCGCACTACCGTCGGAGCCGTCTTTCACCTGAGCCATAGGGTAGTATTCCACATTTTTAGAGCGTGATTTCGTGACGGCCAAATCGAGCAAACGGTTCCCGTCCTTTCCATATCCGACCCGCAGGGAAGCACGAGACATCTCCTCTGTGCTTCCACTGGTTTCCCTGGAGCGCGCAACAGCTTTTCGGATTCCATCGCTCATCCCTATCTCCGGCAACCAGTCTTCTTTTACAACCTGAGCGGTTTTCCCCGCACTGCCGTAATCCCCTTCACCCCGAACAAGATTCCGGGCCGACACCTCTCCTTTTTCATCGATCTTACCCGAGGCTGATCCGGTCGTCTCCTTGACTCCATCCATCATTTCCTTCACCGACAGACCACCTCCCTGCACAACCTGAGCGGTTCTCACGGTACTGCCGTAATCCCCTTCACCCCGAACAAGATTCCGGGCCGACACCTCTCCTTTT
>CAZOHQ010000021.1:11419-13496 GCA_964579455.1 uncultured Syntrophaceae bacterium
TCATCGGGCTTACCCGAGGCTGATCCGGTGGTCTCCTTGACTCCATCCATCATTTCCTTCACTGAGAGACCACCTCCCTGCACAACCTGAGAGGTTCTCACGGCATGTGGACACTCTTCCCCATAGAGCACCTGACAATCCGTCACATCACCACTGGTTGTCGGATCCTCTTTCCGCATCACGTCGCAAAATTGAACGGAATTCCCCCCCCCTTTATCTCCCCGTACGCTCGTGTTCAGATGGGGAAGACTTCCGTCAACGGGAAGAATAGCTCCCTGAATCGATAATGCGCCTACTGCGACCAACACGACACCCCCTCGCACTGCTTATCACGGTAGAGAGAATTAGCAAGAGGCATGCCACCTGTAAAAGCTAATTGATATTAGATGGTTATATAAATGATGACTGGAAAGACACCATAATCAGGTAAATATTGCCTACCGGGGAATAAAAAATGAAAGAAAATTCCTACCGAGCACCACTGCCGTCGTCTTTTTGGGCAAGGCCGGCATTGGTGATTTCTTTTGTTATCTTAACGGCTTTTCCGGGATCGATAGTTCCCAATATAACCCCGGCATTTTTACTTCTCATATTCATGATGATTGCGGCTGCTGTTTTTATATCCATCTTGTTCAGCATGGCACCCGCCTGCGCTGCAGGAGCCGACTCATACACCTTTGCCATGTCCTTATATTTTTTGTTATTAAATTCCTCAACCGCTGCAAGGAGCTCCGTCAGATTCTCCCGTACTCCGCTCAATTCTTTAATCTTCGCAAGTACTTCTTCCTTGAGTTCCTGCACCCTTTTCTCTTCAGCCGTCAGAAGATCCTCTCTGGCAACAAGCTCCTTCTGTTTTTCCTTGAGCAACGCAAAGAGCTTCCTCTCACGCGCCAAATTGTCTTCACAGATATCTGTAACGGGGGAAACATTACCGGTCCGGAGCGGCGAGGATGCCGAGGACTCCACCCCCGAAACATCATGACCCGCAGCCGTCGTATCTCGTACTACCCCTCCAACCGCGGCAACCTTGACCAAAAGGATAACCAGTATAAAAATCTCACACACGACGATGAGTCTTTTCAATTTCTATACCCTCACGAAAGATTTAGCTATGCCTACTCCATCCATTTCCTTGCGCTCCCTCCCGGATAAACAGACCCTGTATTCCTTCAATTTCTTTTCTTTGACTGTCTCCAAAACCTTGCATTGTTTCGTTGCTTCGACAAGATCGGCTCGTGCATCCTCCAGCTTCTGTTCAAGGGTATGAACGGATTCAATGTGACGCGCCTCTTTATCTATGAGAGAGCTAATATAGGAGAGACAGGTCGAGACATCGGCGGCCTGCATCACATTTCCTGAATTTTCCAGCCTTGATACGAGCGCCTGTTTTTCTTGTCTCACTGCGTTCAGTTCTTCCCGCTGAGCGTCGACGGATCTCATTATTTCCGCATATTTTACTCGGTGGGCCTCTTCGATATTTTCCCGATAATCCAACACCGGCTGGAGCCTGAATTGAAACATGTGCCATACCCTCAGTTAAAAAGACTCACAAGATCTTCTCTACTCTGCAGAAAGCTGATATTCTCATCGACACCCTGCGTCAGAAACGAATTGATTCTATCAACCATTTGTATGGCCCTGTCTATCCTCGGATTGCTTCCTTTTACATACGCGCCTATGTTGATCAGATCTTCAGCTTTTTTATAGGTGGCCATCATATTGAGGATCTCATTGGCCATTTTTTTGTGCTTTCCATCAACGATACCAAGCATCACCCTGCTGATACTGTTGAGGATATCGACTGCCGGGTAATGGTTCCGAGAAGCCAGCTCACGGGAAAGCGAGATATGGCCGTCCAGAATCGATCGAGCGGCATCCGCGATCGGTTCATTAAAATCATCCCCCTCTACAAGAACCGTATACAGGCCCGTTATGCTTCCGCTGTATTCTATATTCCCCGCCCTTTCCGCCAATCTCGGCAACATACTGAAAACCGATGGCGGATAACCCTTCGTGGTCGGGGGCCCTCCGATGAACAGGCCGACCTCTCTTTGCGCCATGGCAAACCGTGTCAGTG
>CAZOHQ010000022.1:0-10348 GCA_964579455.1 uncultured Syntrophaceae bacterium
TCCGAAAGTATATCTGCGCCACATAAGATCTTGCATGATTATTGCGTATTATAATAACGAGAGGTGATATTAAGTCATAGAGTATTGATAAAAACAAGCAAAGAAGGGGGGGAAAAGAATGAAAAAGTTATTTTTATCAGTTATTGTTGCTCTGGTTTTCATGATAGCATCAGGGCTGGCTAATGCCAATT
Organism: uncultured Syntrophaceae bacterium; assembly: GCA_964579455.1. Taxonomy (GTDB): domain Bacteria; phylum Desulfobacterota; class Syntrophia; order Syntrophales; family UBA2210; genus UBA2210. Next base: position 192 of record CAZOHQ010000022.1, read on the forward strand.
TAATTACAAACGGAAGTTTTGAAGACCCAACTGTTAATGGTTCCTGGCAGTTGTTTACAAGTATCGACGGATGGGCTGACGCGGACCAAATTGAACTACAGACATCCTCACTTTTTGGTCCTGCCGCTGATGGCAACCAGTACGTGGAATTAGATTCAAATGTTGGCGATGGTAATAATTGGCTGGTACAAGCATTTGATACAATAGTAGGTCAGGCATACACAGTAACCTTCGCGTTTTCTCCAAGGCCAAATGTTCTTGATAACACTCTATCTTTTGGTATTGCTTCATATCTAACTTCCGCACACTGGCTCGTTTTTGATAGCTTGTCGGCGAGCGGTGTAGGCCTTACCGAAACAGCTTGGAACTATTATTCATATAATTTCATCGCTGATGACACTTCTTCAACCGTTGCTTTTATGGACGCAGGTCCCGATGATGGGCTTGGTACTTTGATTGATGATGTGTCTGTTCCCGAACCAGCCACAATGTTGCTTCTTGGCCTTGGCCTCGTCGGTTTAGCAGGAACCCGGAAAAAGTTTAAGAAGTAACAAAAAAAAACAGATAAGCAGTTTAATTACAAAAAGGCAGGTTCAGAAATGGACCTGCCTTTATTGTTTATTTTAAACAGAAATCTTCGAGTTGATTTGCTTGCCGTGACTGTTGAATAGGTGAATGCGATAAGCGACGGCAGATTCGGATCCAAACCATCCAACAATTCCGGAACAGAGTTGACAATGATTCGGGTAAAACAATGGCAATAATACGGGGGTTGTCTCCCGTTCAACAATCCCTTTCGATAATGCTCATTGCCGCTTGTATTCCGTCCGATCCGCTTGATATGATCCCGCCGGCATAACCGCTGCCTTCCCCGACCATATAGAGATTCTCAAAACCGGTGCAACGTCCGGTTTTTTCCCGCAGGACCTGAATGGGGGATGAGGTCTTGCTCTCAAGCCCCATAATGATACCTGTCTCAAATCCCTTTATCTTTCTGCAAAAATCCTTCAGCCCTTCCCTGATTGATCTGCTTACTTCCATGGGCAGTAAGTCCCATAAGGCCGACGGTTTCAAGCCCAGAGGGTAACTCGATTCAACCGTTTTTGACGGCATTTTCTTATCAATAAAATCCTGTATCGTGCAGAAGGGGGCCTGATAGCCATTTGAATGGTAGTAAAAACTCTCTTCGAGACCTCCCAGCCAGTCAAGAGCCTCCAGAGGTTCCATTTGTCTGCCGAGCAGCTTCTCAGGATTGATTCCGGCGACACAGGCCGCATTAGCATATGTTCCGTTTCTCTTATAGCGGCTCATTCCATTTACGATGTTCGTGTTTTTATATGCGGCTGCGGGGACAACAACCCCACCGGGACACATACAGAATGTGTACACGGGAAGATTCCCGTCACCTTTTGACGTTAGCCGGTACTCGGCGGCATTAACCCCGGGCAGCCCTTCCCTCCCCCACTGCGCGATGTTAATAAGTTCCTGTGGATGTTCAACCCGGCAGCCGATGGCAAAGTTTTTCGTGCGGAACTTCACCCCTTTCCCAATCAGCATACGGTATGTCTCATATGCCGAATGCCCCGGCGCGATAATACAATAATCCGCTTCAATTCCACCGGAGGTTGTTATCGCTTCATACACTTTTCCATTTTTAATCTTCAAATCTTCCAGCACTGTTTCAAAGAGCACGCCACCGCCGATATTCAGAAATTCCTCTCGTAAATTCCTGACAATCTTTTTGAGATTATCGGTTCCAAGATGAGGATGCGCCAGGTATTCGATCTCTTCCGGCGCTCCCGCACGGACATACGAGGACAGCATAAACTGTTTTTCTTTTGAGATACCTTTGGTTCTTGAGGTCAATTTCCCATCGGAAAATGTTCCCGCGCCACCCTCGCCAAAGGCATAATTGCTGACAGGATTGAATGTGCCGGTTGTTTCAAATGCTCTGATTCCTTCGGCTCGTTCGTTGACCTTGGAACCTCTTTCAATCAGGATCGTATCGATCCCCGCCTTCTGGAGGACAAATGCCGAAAAGAATCCGGCGGGACCGCTTCCGACAACGACCGCCTTCTCTTTTCTTTTTTTGTGTGGAATGGTTAGAGGGGGAGGTCTGACAGGTTCGCCTCCTTTGATCTCTTGTGACAGGATTTCGACTCGAATCAGCCAGTGTATGTTGCTCTTTTTTCTTGCATCGAGGCTCTTATGTTCTATCTGATATGAGAACTCCCTGATTCTCAGTTCTTTTTCGATTTTTTTCCTCAGCTGTTCCTCACTATAATCTGTGGGCAGCTTAAATGATATTTCCCGGTATCCCATATTAATCCTGATCCACCCGCGTCTCCTGCTCGACTTCGCGGTCGAAATCCGCTTCCTTCGAAAGCAACTTGTCCGGGGAATATTCGCGGCTAAACGTCTCGATTATCTGATCCAGGGGAGGATCGGCGAATTCTCCACGATACTTCAGATATTCCATGTGCCTGTTCCCCTCAAGATCAAACGGGTGATATATCGAATCGTTGCGCCCGTCGAAATCGAGAGGCTTTATCCGAAATCGTTCACAGAGCTCGACATTAAAGGCGGGGGTCGCCTTGACCCAGAGACCGTCAAGGTACACAGCCGTATAGCCGTGCCAGAAAAAGATGTCGGTATTCATTGCCTCACGCATGCGCACAGTCGTCAGGTGGTTTCTGATATCGGCAAAACCCAGCCTGGCCGGAATGCCAAACGAACGGCAGCAGGCCGCGAGAAGGATTGCCTTTGCCACACACCAGCCCCGGCCGATACGTAACGTGGTGCTCGCCCGGAGTCCGTCAATTGACAAGTCACAGGCATACGGGTCGTAGCGAATACCGTCGCGCACGGCGTAATACATGCTGATCGCCCGCTCTCTCGGATCGGTAGAATCACCGGCGTTTTCCCTGGCGAATTGTGCTACCGCGGGATTATTGCCGTCAACTATCTGTGAGGGTTGGATATACTGCTGCATCTCCTGATTCATCTCTGTGAACACACTCCTTTCATTTTGTCATATCTGCTGTTGAAATATGCGATATCGTCACGATCAACGCCAGGTGATGGGAGGAGGCTTACGCTCAGGTAACCGGTGATAGCTGAATTTTGGATAACCCACCATCAAACTGCCGAAACATTCGTGTCCTTCGGGAAGCGACAGCGCCTCCTGCATAGGCGGGAACGTGGTTGCCGCGGCGGTAAAGTAACCGGCCCAGCAGCATCCCAGACCCATGCTGGGCGCTGCCAGTTCAAGATACGCCATGGCAATGGTACAGGTGGAAGAGGCCGCCCAATTGTCTTTTTCCGCGTGCGTGACGATCACAACCGGTGCGTTACGGAGAATGACATTCATACCACCTTCCCATCCTTGCACCGCCCTGTCCATATGAAAGAGAAGCCCTACTTCCGGCATATTGCCGAGAATCCAGCGCATCCAGTCGACAACAATCCCCGCAAGTTTTCGCAATTCATCTCTGTTATCCAGGACCAGCCACTGAGCGCACTGGGCATTATGCCCGGACGGGGCATACCGGGCAACTTCGATGAGCCTTGAAATATCTTCACGGGAAACCGGTTTGTTTTTGTAAACCCGTATCGAACGGCGACTGCGCAGGAAATGCTCGCAATGCTCAGCGGATAATAGAAGCTCTTTTTCTATAGGCGGACATTGCTCCACGGGAATCTCGCGATGGGAGAGGCTGCCTGTCGGACAGGCAGCCACACAATGTCCACACCGGATGCACAGTTCCTCCGCATCGCTGATGGGGGTTGGATATTCGCCTTTTTGAAAATTAATGAGTCTCGCGGGACAGACCGCGGCACAGATTCCATCCTGATTACATGTTTGTGTATCAACTTCCAATAGATTCATTATCAACCTCCTGCCAAACGTGGTCCATAATACATCCATATCTTACATATACGATATAACGTAAGATACCGTTGCTGACAAGAAAGAAATCGGGACATTGACCATCTCTTTTTATCGAAACATTGCTCAGCAGTTCGATAGGTACTGATTCGTTGATATTACATGAATTTATTAAGACATCGATGTACTAAGAGGGAGCAGTTTTCAACATCAAAAAAACCGTAGATTGCCGGATGAATCATACTGCCTACACAATGCAATTTAAGACTCAATTTTTTATCTTGACTATAGGGACAGGCTTGGACTATGAAGAAATCATATCTCTTTGTAATTGAGGGCGGTGCTTTTCTGAAGCCCGTATTGGTAGAGAGTGAATACGGTGATTTCATCCGTTTGATGTTGCCGAATTTTTAAGAACATATGAGGATACGGTATGTACAAGATAGCGGTTATTCCAGGTGACGGAATCGGTAAAGAAGTAATACTAGAGGGGATACGGGTACTCGATGCGGCTGGCAAGAGATTCGGATTTTCTCTTGAGTGGCAGACCTTTCCGTGGGGATGTGATTATTACGTAGCAAACGGAGAAATGATGCCGTCTGACGGATTAGAACAATTACGGCAATATGACGCGATATTTCTGGGCGCCGTGGGTACTCCCGGTGTTCCGGATCATGTATCGCTCTGGGGACTTCTCATTCCAATCCGACGAGAATTCAGACAATACGTGAATCTGCGGCCGGTGCGATTGTTACGGGGAATAACAAGTCCCCTGAGCAATAAAGCAGCCGGGGATATTGATTTTTATGTTATCAGAGAAAACAACGAAGGCGAATATTCAAACATCGGCGGCAGGATGTATACGGGTACAGAGGAGGAATTTGTTGTTCAGGAATCAGTCTTTACTCGAAAAGGTGTGGAACGGATACAGAGGTTTGGCTACGAACTGGCGAAAAAACTGAACAGGAAACATCTTACTTCGGCTACAAAATCGAATGGAATCGTCTTTACGATGCCCTTCTGGGATGAAATATTTGCGAAACTCTCTTCGGCCTATCCCGATGTTGAAACAGATCAATTTCACATCGATGCCCTGTGTGCCAGGGTTGTTCTCCAACCGGAATTTTTCGATATTATTGTTGCAAGCAATTTGTTCGGCGATATTATTTCCGACCTCGGACCGGCGGTGGCCGGAAGTCTCGGCATTGCCGCTTCGGCCAATCTGAATCCGGAAAGAGAGTATCCATCCATGTTTGAACCGGTTCATGGTTCGGCTCCGGACATCGCGGGGAAGGGAATCGCCAATCCTATCGGACAGATATGGTCAGGTGCCATGATGCTTGAACATCTTGGGCAACCGGAAGCGGCCCGTGTTATTGAAGAGGCAATAGAAACTGCCATCGATGATCGCAATGTTAAAACACCCGATCTGGGTGGCACGGCGACGACCGAGGAGTTGGGGAAAACCATCGCGGAAATCGTGGCCGGCTAAAAAACAAAAAAGGGCTGAAGGCTATGAAGATAGCTCGAGTGGAAGCCATCCCCATCAAGCAGGAGTTGAGAGAACCGTTTGGTAACGCCCAGGGGTGGACTACTTCCCGCCAATATCTCATTGTCAGGATAACGGCAGACGACGGGACTGTCGGGTATGGTGAATGCTGGGGTCCTATAGCCGGCAACCATCGGGTTGTCACAGACATCATTACACCCTTATTGCTGGGCGCAGATCCCCTGAATACCGCCGTCCTCTGGGAAAAGATTCATTTTAAACTGCGCTGGGCCTATCATTCATTTGCTCCCTATTCCGCTCTCAGTGGTGTCGATATCGCCCTCTGGGATCTTAAGGGAAGACTTCTCGGACTTCCTGTCCATACATTACTGGGCGGTTCTTTTCGTGACAAGGTACTTGCCTACGCTACGGGACATTACTTTCGAAACGTCGATACCATCGAGCAGCAGATAGCCATTATTGAAGAAGAGGCCGCGTCGAACCTCTCCAAGGGGTTCAAAATGCTGAAATTAAAAATCGGCCTTGCACTCCTCGGATGGGGGACAAGGGAAGACATCCGGCTGATAGAAGCCTTCAGGCGCACGGTCGGCGACGATATTGATTTCATGATTGATGCTAACTGTGCCTATGCCATCCCGGAAGCACTCGAAGTGGGCCGGGCCTGTGAACGACTGGGAGTATACTGGTTCGAAGAACCGGTCCCGCCTCATGATTACGACGGGTATGCGTCCTTGAGCAGCAAACTTGATGTACCCATTGCCGGAGGTGAGGGATGGGCTCTGGTGAGCGAATTTAATGAAATCTTCAGGCGCCGGGCCGTGAGCTATGCCCAGCCCGATGTCTGCTCCGCCGGTGGCGTTACGGAAGTTCCGAGAATATCGACTCTGGCTCAGGCTCTGAACATCGACTGTATCCCCCACGCCTGGGGAACACCGATCGCCATCGCATCATCACTGCATGTCCTTGCGAATAAACCGGGGAAGGCCCTCTTGGAATTCGATCAGTCCGATAATCCCATTCGGGACCACCTCATAACGGAACCGTTTCGTCTTGAAGGCCCCTATGTCCGGGTGCCTACCGGGTCCGGTCTCGGCATAACTATTGACGAAAAGATGCTTGATAAGTTCAGAATTGATGTGTAGAGGAATAAGAATCAAAACGATATGACACTTGAGAAGGGAGGTGAAGCTGACAGATATTCGGTTCGACAATCTCGGAATAAACGTATTTCAATTAATGATTGAAAGGAGAAAAAGTAGATGAAGAAATACAACGTTATGATCTTCTTGATGGTCGTACTGGTTGGAATGACCTTTACGTCGGCGGCATTAGCCGAGTTTCCCGATAAGCCGCTCACCTATGTGATCTGCTTTAATCCCGGGGGTGAATCCGATATCACAGCACGAATTCAGCAGCAGCCTCTTGAAAAGGTTCTCGGTGTGCCGGTCGTGATAGTCTACAAGAAAGGTGGCGGCGGCGCCGTGGGATGGTCAGAGTTGTTGCGTACCAAACCTGATGGCTACACCGTCTATGGAACCAACCTGCCCCATACGATCGTACAGCCGATGACACGGGGAAATGCGGGGTATGAAACGGAAAAGATAGATAATATATACATGTTTGAATTCACACCCGACATTCTAGCCGTGAGTGTAGACAGTGAAATTAAAACGCTGGATGATTTTGTCAAATACGCCAAAGCGAACCCCGGGGTCAGTGTGGGTGGCAGCGGTCAACCGTCTGCAAACAGCCTTGGTTGTGAAGCCTTTGGACAGGTTGCCGGTCTCAAGCTTACCTATATTTCATTTACCGGCTCGGGAGCAGCCGTTCCCGCTCTTCTGGGTGGCCACGTCAAAGCACTGATGACCTATACGTCCATGGGAGCCCAATATCCTGATAAGATCCGAGCTATTGCGGTAGCCGCAGACAAGAGGGCAAAAGCCCTTCCCGACGTACCTACTTTTAAAGAACTTGGTTATGAGTTCGTCGAAGGAGCATACCGGGGAGTCGCCGTTCCTCCGGGAACACCGAAAGAGATAAAGATGAAACTGGAGCAGGCATTTGAAAAGGTCAATTATGATCCTGTCGTCATCAAGAAAATGGAAGACCTCGGCTTCATCATGGAATATTACGGCGAAGACGCTTCGAGATCGCTCGTTACAAAATTAACAGATTATTATGGAAAGCTCCTGAAAGACTTGGGTTTGTTGAAAAAATAAAATTCACAGAGGAGTCGTAACGTGCTTGATGCTATCGCTGGTTCTTTCAGCCATATCTTTACGGTTAAAGTAATTCTCATGATCATTGCCGGCCTGTTCGGCGGACTCATGGCAGGAGCACTACCGGGGCTGACCGCCACAATGGCGGTCGCCCTCCTCGTTCCTTTTACCTTCACCATGAACCCCACGGAAGGACTGATCGTTCTGGGGGCCATTTATATGGCATGTATCTACGGCGGTGCCTTCTCGGCAATCCTCGTCAATACACCGGGCACACCGTCTTCGATCGGGACCACGTTCGACGGATATCCCATGGCAAAGAAGGGCGAGGGAGAACGGGCCATTCTCATTGCCACCTTTTCCTCCGCCTACGGTGGAATCATCGGTGTTATTTTTCTCCTCTTTCTCGCTCCGCCGCTCGCGAGTGTTGCCCTGAAGTTCGGCCCGCCCGAGTACTTCTGGATGGCGGTCTTCGGGATTACGATTATATCGTCACTCGCATCGAAAAATGTTCTGAAGGGATTCATCGGCGGTGCCATCGGCCTTTTAATCAGCACGATCGGCATTGCCCCGATTGGCGGGGATGTCAGATTTACAGCGGGTTTCCCGCAATTTCAGGGAGGAATCGAACTCATAGTGGCATTGATCGGTTTTTTCTGTATCCCCGAAGCACTGACCATGATCAGTAATCGAACACAAAAATTTCATCTCACAAAGGCGGAACATAAAGGCGGCATACTGTTTAAAACCTTCCTTGAAGTTATGAAACGACAGGGTAATCTTCTGAGATCATCAATTCTGGGTACTGTTGTGGGAATCCTTCCAGGTGCCGGCGGAAGTGTGGCAAACCTTGTCGCCTACAACGAAGCGCTCAGGGTTTCAAAAACACCGGAAAAGTTCGGTACCGGAATCCCTGACGGCATCATCGCCACTGAAGCCTCGAATAACGCCGTTGTCGGTGGAGGCATGATACCACTGGTGACCCTCGGTATTCCCGGAGCCCCTCCTGATGCGGTGCTCTACGGAGTCCTTCTCCTGCACGGGCTCAGGCCCGGTCCTGAATTATTCACAACGCACTCCGAAGTGGTGTATACCTTTATCATGTCTCTTTTTGTGGCGACTATTCTCATGATCCCTGTGGGTGTCATTGCGGGACGGCTTCTGCATCGAACCGTTGTCAGGCTTCCCATTCGTTTTCTCGCCCCGATAATCTTTTTTCTCACGATTATCGGATCGTACGCAATCCGTAATAATGTCACCGATGTATACATCATGCTCACACTCGGTGTTCTGGGCTATATCCTAAAACGTCTCGATTTTCATCCAGGACCCATCACGCTGGGCTTGATTCTGGGCCCCATCGGGGAAATGGGATTCGTCCAGGCACTCTTAATGGGTCAGGTCCTGCCCAACAAATGGATGATCTTTTTTATCCACCCACTCTCCTGGGTACTGATCATAATGTCTTTGTTATCGTTGTGTTGGCCGCTGCTTATGAAGAGATTTTCAAAGAGATGGAAAATAAAGGAGATGACGATAGATGAAAGCTGATCGAATCGCATCAATTGTTTTTATTATAGTAGCACTGATGTTCTGGCCACAGACAGGCGGATTGCAGTATAACTGCTCCATATTCCCTCGACTGCTTATTATATTTCTGTTTTTCCTTTCAGCAGCTCTGCTCATTCAAACATTCCTGATCGCACCTCCGAAAACAGAATCTTTTATACCTAAAAATCTGAGATATATCATTACATCAACAGCCGTGGCTTTCGCCTGGATTTATCTTCTGAACATCCTTGGCTTTATCGTTTCGAGTGTCCTTTGTTTAACGGCGCTTACGTTCTTCCTTGATCTGCAGAGACCGACCGTTATGCGCACGCTTTCATCAATCGCCGTCTATACCCTGATGGTTTTTGTATTCTGGCTTATCTTTCATAGTTTTTTACTGGTACCCCTGCCGACGGGCTATCTTATTTGATAGTGACATGCGTATAGCCGCCGGGAAAAACAAAAAGCGAAGATCCATAAACCCTTCTTTCCACTCCCATCCGATTATTTTTTGTAAAAACCGAAAATACCCTAAAGAAAATTGATCAAGATGCCGATAGAATATTTACCTAATGGCCGCTGGCAACTCCGTGGTACTTTGTTCTCTCATGCGGGCGAGAGATGGGACCGTGTGTTGAAGGTCCCTCTCGCGCCATAGATTGCAGCGACAGATAAAAGGACTCATATCTATGGACGTACCGAAGATATTGTTAGTTGATGACAGCGCAGTTTTCCGCCAGTTATTGCTCAAACAGCTTGATGAGTTCGGAAGTCGGGTCACCCAGGCAGAGAACGGCCGGCAGGGTCTTGAACGTGCTCTTTCAAAACCCTTTGACTTGATTATATCCGATGTCGAAATGCCCCGTATGAATGGCTTCAAGTTCTGCAAAGAAATCAAAAACAATCCTGCCAAAAATAAAATCCTTAATTGAAAATCCGCATCCTTCTGGATCTCGACGGGACCTGGATGGGGAAAATCGCCACAACG
>CAZOHQ010000022.1:10358-12180 GCA_964579455.1 uncultured Syntrophaceae bacterium
CCTTCGACTTGATTATATCCGATGTCGAGATGCCCCGCATGAACGGATTCGAGTTCTGTGGAGAAATTAAAAATAATCCTGCTACCAGAAATATCCCCGTTATTATGTTTAGTTCGCTGGATAGCGATACGGATATCGACAAAGGATTTCAGGCCGGCGCGGCAGCCTACATATCGAAAGCTGAGGCAAGCAGTGAACTCAACGCGACCATAGAGAGGGTGCTCGAAAAGTTCAAATCAAACCACAGGCACCTGATCCTTGTTGTCGATGACTCTCTGACGATACGGGCTTTAGTACAGAAGGGACTTGAGACGGCCGGATTTCAAGTAGCGGTTGCTGAAAACGGTAAACAGGCCCTGGCGTTGATTGAAGAAAGCCGCCCGAACCTCATTCTCAGCGATATCAACATGCCGGTGATGGACGGTATCGAATTGTGCAAAACGGTCCACGCAACCCCTGCCTTGTCCAGCATCCCCTTCATTACGATGAGTTCTAATAGTGATCGGAGCATTATGCGGCGCATGATGGAGTGGGGGGCATCGGCCTATCTCGTAAAGCCATTTAACCTGGAGCAGGTTGTCATTACGGTAGAAAAACTATTGTCTGATCATTTTCTTATTGTCCTCAAAGACAAACAACGCCTTGAGGCCGAACGGGCCATGATGCTGGCAAGCATTACCAGCCTTATTGTTGCCCTCGAGGCTCGCGATCACTATACGCGGGGCCATTCAGAAGCGGTGGCAACGCTTGTTTCCGGCATGGCCACACAGATGAACATGAATCCCGATGAAATCGAATCGCTGGGCATTGCTGGCAGATTACACGATATTGGAAAGATCGGTGTACCAGACAACATACTCCTCAAGCCGGGACGTCTTACCGAGACGGAAATGTCGATTGTCAGGCAGCATCCCAGCATCGGCGCCAGTATCCTTGGCTCAAACCCCAGTATCCGAGAGCTTATCCCCGTTATTCGACACCACCATGAACGGTTTGATGGCAAGGGGTATCCGGATGGGCTCAAGGGGACTCAGATACCCCTCTGGGCACGCATGACGGCCGTAGCAGATACCTATCATGCCCTGACCAGTGATCGTTCCTACCGCAGAGGAATGTCTCAGGGCAAGGCCCTTAGTGTCATTGAGGCTGTCAGAGGCACACAATTGTGTCCGGACTGCGTGGACATCTTTATAAATTTCATCTTTGATTTTATTGAGGAAGGCGTTGAAGGACAGAAGTGCCCAGGATCAAATCTTGCCTCTCATGAGAAAAAACAAGAGGAACAAACTGATCGCATCCGATTAGTTTCCACTATATAATCACGAATTGACAAGCATTTCAACGCGCGCTATACAGATTTTTATTACACGAGATCCCGCATGTCGACGAAGCATAACGGTATTTAGCGACTTCGAGAAGCTTTCCCCCTTTCTACTATCCTACAGTTACCATCAGAATAATGGAAAATCCTCGTTAATCCTGTAAGAACAAGGAAGCGGGGAAATGTCACGAGGCAACCTGCTGAAATATTTTGGTGAAGATAATCCAGATTTTGGAACACGGCAAAAAACAACGCAAAATCTAAGACAAAGCATATATGTCATTTTACCGCGTAACTATCCCTGAAAACTGGACAAGCCGATATTGTGTGTGATAGAATATAAATTAATTGATATAAGAAATCGATATGATGGAACCATTCCAAATCTTTAGATTTGAAGGAGGTACTATCATGAAAGCAAGAAAAATCAAGGACCATATTTACTGGATGGGTTCTGTTGACTGGGACAGGCGCCTGTTCGACGCTCTTATCCCCCTCCCC
>CAZOHQ010000022.1:12292-13354 GCA_964579455.1 uncultured Syntrophaceae bacterium
CTGTCTTAGCTTGAAGGCGTTTCTCGAATCGCTTATCTCATTTCGCACCATGCCGAGCAGGATCACTCCGGAACAACTCCTCTGATTCTTGAAAAATACCCCGACGCAAAGCTGATATCTACACCCAAGGCAAAGGGGATATTAATCGATCTTCTCCAGATCCCCGATGAATCCTTCATAACCGTCGAAGACGGTGAGACTCTATCGTTGGGCGACAAGACCCTGAAGTTTATCTATACGCCCTGGGTTCACTGGCCTGAGACCATGGTAACCTGGCTCGAAGAGGACAGGATTCTTTTCAGTTGTGACTTTTTCGGTTCCCATATCGCTACAAGCGATCTTTATGTTACCGATGAGGGAAGCGTTTATGGGCCTGCTAAGCGCTACTTTGCCGAGATCATGATGCCCTTCCGGAACGTGATAGAAAAGAACCTGGAAAAGCTCGCGCCGTACGATATAGAAATGATCGCGCCGAGTCATGGCCAAATATATTCTCGCCCCGCGTTCATTATGGATGCCTATCGTGACTGGGTCCTCGGTCCTCCCCGGAACGCGGTGGTCCTGCCTTACGTATCGATGCACGAAAGCACGAAGCGGATGGTCGATCACTTTGTGTCGGCCCTTGTGGAAAAAGGTGTTCGTGTCGAACAGTTCAACCTGGAAGTAACCGATATCGGAAAGCTCGCCATGGCCCTGGTTGACGCGGCCACAATCGTCATTGGAACCCCCACAATCCTGGCAGGCCCTCATCCGTACGCCGCTTATGCCGCATTCCTTGCCAATGCCCTTCGGCCCAAGACAAAATTCCTTTCCATTATCGGTTCGTATGGATGGGGAGGGAAAACGGTGGAAACACTTGCCGGAATGATCACCAATCTTAAGGTAGAGATCATAGACCCTGTCCTGTGCAAAGGAGTGCCTTCAGAAGATGATTTTAAGGCCCTGGATGAACTGGCTGCCGCTATCGCGGAGAAGCACAAGAAGCTCCACCTTAATTGATGCGCTCGAAGAACCCGGTCCGCACACACCCATTCACAAGAGAGGAGAATCACTCATGAACGT
>CAZOHQ010000023.1:0-13223 GCA_964579455.1 uncultured Syntrophaceae bacterium
GTTGAGAATATTGAGGGAAGAGGTTGATCCCTACCGGTATATTATTGGCAGATAAGTTTATCATAAAAGGAGGAAGATTATGACGAATCGAGTCGGGATAGTCGACGTTGCCATGACGCCCGGTGTTGAAACCAAGGACTACTTTCTCGATCAGGTGTTCAGGGTTACGAAAGAAGTGCTCGATAAGGCCGGATTAAAACGGGATGATGTGAGCACCATCATCAGTGCTTCATCGGATGTGTTTCATGGTGGTGTGTCATGCGCGAATTCATATTACTGGGATGCCGGAGCTGCCTTTCTGAAGAACGGTTCCCGACAGGACGGAGAGTCGCTCTTTGCCTTTATCTATGCGGTTATGCGAATACTTACCGGCCATTTTGATACGGCCCTCGTTCTCGGGGTATGCAAGGGATCGGAAAACCCCGATAACGATATGCTGACGCATTTCTTCACCGATCCATTCTACCAGAGGCAGATGGGGCTGAATGAGACCGTGGCGGCTGCGCTTCAGAAGAGAGAGTACATGGATCGCTATGGCATAACGGATGAACAGTGTGCCGGCGTGGTGGTGAAAAACCTTGAAAACGCCCTGGGAAATCCATACGCCCATGTGAAAAAGAAGGTTACCGTCGATGATGTACTTGCCTCGGAGGTGATCATGGATCCGCTCAAGGCCATGGAGTGTGCCCCAAAGTCGGAAGGTATGATCGCAATGCTTCTGGCAAAGGAAGATGTGGCGAAAAAACTGACGGACAAGCCTGTATGGTTCCAAGGATACGGCTCTTCAATGGATAGATTCTATCTTGGGGACAGGGATCTTCTCGATGGACAGCTCCCCAATGCGGCCAAAAGGGCCTACGATGCGGCAGGAATTAAGGACCCGAAGAAGGAGATCGATGTTGCCGAAATATGCGAGCCTTATTCGTTTCAGGAGTTACTCTGGTATGAGGATCTCGGTTTCTGCGGCCGGGGAGAAGGTGGAAAATTTCTAGACAGCGGTGCCACGGCACGAAATGGCGAAATACCCGTCAATCCTTCGGGAGGCGTGCTTGCATCAAATCCCTATGTAACACGAGGCCTCTACCGTCTTGCCGAGGGGTTCTTGCAGATCAGGGGGCAGGCCGGTGAGCGGCAGCTTGATAGTACGGTGAATACGGCCCTGGCCCATTCGACACACGGATTCGCAGGACAATGCCATGCCGTGGCGATCATAGGCAGTTAGGAGGGAATTATGGGAAGACCAGTTGCAATAATAGGATCAGCACAGACCAACCATGGACGGAGATTCGATGTCACCTATCCTGAACTCGTCAAGGAGGCCGTTGACGCCGTCTTTGAAAATACGGGAATATCTCCCGACGATATTGATGGGGTTGTCTCAGGGACCATGCCTTCCATGATGGAGGGGGTTGCCCTTACACACTTTTACTTTGCCGAAGTGTTGCGATCGGTGGGTAAACCCATATTGAAGACGGAAACATGTGGTTCAACGGGAATATCACTGGCCTTTACGGGTTATTACTGGGTTGCGTCGGGAATGGCAGACCTGGTGCTGGTGGTGGGGTCGGAAAAGATGAATGAAGGGGACTCGCAGGCTACCATGACCACCGTGCTGGAGCCTTTTTATCAGAGATCCTTCATCGCCGGCGCCCCCGGAGTGTTTTCCATGCAGTCCCAGGAATGGTCTGTGAAATTCGGTATACCGGAGGAAAAGGTTCGTGCAGCGGCGACGAGACTCTCGGTGGATCACCACAATGATGCATTCGATAATCCCCATGCCCATATCAAGAAGCGACTTACCGAAGAAGAGGTGAATACCGCACGGATTATCACCTATCCGGTGAGACTGTGGGATGTCTGCCCGAATTCAGACGGTGCCTGTGCCATGATCTTCGCATCGGAATCGATGGCAAAGAAACTCGGGCTGAAGGCCGCCTGGGTGAAAGGTGTCGGTTACAGTGGTGAGGAGTACTGGTTTGGTGACAGTGAGAAGGCCATTTGGCAATGCGCTATTGATGCCTCACGGCAGGCATATGATATGGCGGGAATTAAAAATCCGAGAAAGGAACTGGATGTGGCAGAGGTCTATAACCCCTTTACCTTTCAGGAACTTCTCTATTATGAATGCTTCGGATTCTGCGATTTCGGTGAGGCCTGCGATCTCACGCTGAAGGGAACGTTCTCCCGTAATGGAGAACTTCCCTGTGACCCCTCCGGAGGGACGCTGTGCAGCAATCCGATTGGTGCGACGGGGCTCAACAGAGCGGCGGAGGCAGCCCTTCAGGTAACGGGACAGGCTGGAGCCCACCAGATTCCTGGTGCAAAATTGTCGTTAGCCCATGCCATGGGCGGCGTCGATCAGTTTAACGGGGTTATGATTCTCGGATCAGATAAGTAGGGGGTGGTCATGAAAAAAGATTATAATACCATAAGCAATGTAATCAGGCTTCCACATAAATATGCGGCAGGCCCGACGTTTACCAGATTTTACAGTGGTCTGAAGGAAGGCAAAATATACGCTACAAGCTGTCCCGCATGTAAGAAGGTGTTTGTTCCCGCCAGGAGTTTCTGCCCCGGGTGCCTCACCAATCTCGATGAGTGGATCGAGGTCTCACAGGAAGGAGAGGTGGTATCCTGGGTCTATTCAAATAAGGAGTTTTTTGGCATGCCGGGGAAGCCTCCCGTGGTTCTTGCCCTTATCAGGCTTGACGGTACGGATTGTGATTTTCTGCACCTCATAGGGGGAATCGATATGGATGATCCCGATACGGTGAAGGCATCCATCAAGAGAGGTACGCGGGTACGGGCTGCGTGGAACGATGAGAAAAAAGGCCATATGCTCGATATTAAGTATTTTGAGCCTGTCTCATAGCGTGGGAGAGGAGATATAACTATGGAAAAGAAACATGAATATTTAATACTGGAGGATGAAGTTGCAATACCCTATGAGAATGCCTATGGGCCGACGTGGACACGGTTTTTTGAAGGAATGAAAGAGGAGAAAATTTATGGGACGCGATGCTCCAAGTGCAACAGGGTGCTTGTGCCCGCCCGATCCTTCTGCCCACGATGCTTTGTGGAAACGGACGACTGGGTTGAAGTATCGCAGGAAGGGGCCATCGTCTCCTGGGTCCTTACCGAGTATGAATACTTTGGTATGCCCACAAAACCGCCTTTCATCGGAGCCCTCATCAGACTGGACAATACCGATACGAGTTTTCTGCATCTCGTCGGAGGGATTGATCTGAGTGACCCCGACAATGTCAGAAAGACGGTAAAGAACGGCATGAAGGTGAAGGCGGTATGGAAAGAGGAAAAGAAGGGTCATATTTTGGATATCAACTATTTTGAACCAGTATAATGGATTGGGGGGGAGGTTGTTATGGATTTTACGCTCACTGATGAGCAGAGGATGTTCAGGGATACAGTGTACCGGTATGGGAAGGAAGAGATAGCACCGCTCTGTGAAGAAGCTGATCTTAAAGGCGAATTCAGTTTTGAAATATGGAAGAAGCTTGCGGATATGGGACTTTTGGGCCTTCCATTTCCGGAAGAGTTGGGCGGATCTGGAGCAGACGTTGTTACCTGTTGCCTGGCAGGAGAGGCGCTCGGTCACGCGGGCGTTGATGGGGGCAGTCTCCTCGCATGGGGGGCTCATACCTATCTCTGTGCCTGCAATATTTTCAGTTTCGGGACCGATGAACAGAAGAGGAAATATATTCCGAAACTCGCTTCCGGCGAGTGGATAGGATGCATGGGGCTGACGGAACCGGGATCCGGATCGGATGCCGCTTCGATGAGAACAACAGCGGTGAAAAAGGGTGACAGGTATGTCCTGAACGGCTCGAAGACCTTTATCACAAATGCACCCCTGGCCGATGTGTTTGTCGTCTTTGCCACCATTGACAAGGCAAAAAAACATGAAGGGATAACAGCTTTTATTGTGGAAAAGGGAACGCCAGGTCTCTCAACAGGACAACCTTTCCATAAAATGGGTTGCAAAGCCTCTTCCACATCAGAGGTATTTTTTGAAGATTGTGAGATCCCGGAAGAAAATATTCTGGGTGGTGAGGGCGCGGGGTGGCTTATTGCTCTGAGTGGTGTTGAGTGGGACCGGTCAACCTTGCTTTCACCTTTTCTCGGTGCCACCATATATGGCCTTGATCTGTGTGCAAGGTACGCTAACGAAAGGAATCAGTTCAATCGTCCCATCCGGAAGTTTCAGGCAGTACAGCGGAGGATTGCCGATATGAAGGTGTTTGTTGAGGCGGCACGATTGGCGATATACCGTGTGGCATCTTCGAAGGATAACGGGCTGATGCTCAATCCCCTGCAGGCGGCAGTTAACAAGGTTTATGCGGGCGATGTGGGGTTTGAGATGGCGTCCGAGGCGGTGCAGATATTCGGGGGTTACGGTTTTATGCAGGAATATCCCGTGGAGCGGAACTTCCGCGACGCAAGGCTTGGAGCAATCGGTGGCGGGACATCTGACATCATGCGGATGATATTATCAAGAATCATGTTAATGTAGCAAAGGTGTGGGGAGGAGGATAAAAATGGATTATGAATTTACAGAAGGACAGAGAAAGTTACAGCAGGATGTTGCTGCGTTTTGCATAAAGGAAATAGCGCCCGAGGCACAGAAACTGGATGAGGGACCGAGAGAAGAAGCGTGCACACTTATGAAGAGAAACCTGAAGAAACTCGGTGAAGCAGGCTTTCTCGGTGCCGGTCTTGAAGGCGCTGCCATAGACCTCATAGACTGGTACATTGCGGGTGAAGAGATCACCAAGGCCTGCGCGTCAACCTATATAAGCGCGCGAGCGAGTGTCTTTCTGTGCGGGGGGATCCTGAAGCTTTTCGGCACACCGGAGCAGAAGGAACGTTTTCTTCCTGCCCTTATGAAGGCGGAAATGATAGGAGCCCTTGCCTATACGGAGGCGGAAGCGGGATCGGATATTGCGTCTATTTCCACTACGGCAAGGAAAGAGGGTGACGTATGGGTGCTCAACGGTGTTAAGGATATTGTGGCAAACGCACTTATTGCTGATGTACTTCTTGTGCTCGCCCGCACGGAAAAAGAGGCGGGCCTCGAAGACGGCATAAGCCTCTTCATAGTCGAAAAAGACGCCAGAGGTCTTGACATAAGCGACTCAATCGAAACCATGGGTCTTCGCGGTGTGCCAGTATCCGCGGTGAAGCTGGAAAACTGTGAGGCAAAAGAGATCGTCGGCGGTGAACCCGGAAAGGGTTACGGACAGCTGGAACGCATTTTGAAAATGGGAACTGTGGGCATTGTGTCATTCTGTGTGGGAGTAGGCACATCCTGCATGGAAAAAGCCACACAGCATGCAAAGACCAGAAAGTCGTTTGGAAAACCGATCGGTCTATACCAGGAGGTTGGTTTTAAACTGGCTGATATGTTTACGTACAATGATCTGGGCCGGATGCTTGGACTCCGGGCTGCATGGGCAATGAATGAAGGCGAAAACGAAGCTGATATTCTGGGATCGTGCGCGAAGCTTTTTGCTGGTGAATCGGCTACAAAAATCGCGAATCTGGCCATGCAGGCTTTTGCGGGACATGGATACATAAAGGGGACCGCCATCGAACGGCTCTATCGGGATGCCAGATTCGGAGAAATCTGTGAGGGTCCTTCGGAGATTCAGCGAACCGTTATCGCAAAGAACGAGCTCGACAAATTCTTGTAGAAAAGGAGGAGAATTCTATGGGATTAGACGCAAGACATATAGGAAGAGAGTATGGACCTCTGACCTATGAAGTGGGCAAAGAGAAGATAAAGGAGTATGCACGAGCCATAAAAAATGAAGATCCCCATTATATGGATGAGGACTTCGCGAAAAACACCAAATATGGCGGTATTATCGCTCCCCCCACCTTTGCGGTGGTATACGTCGGCATGCTGGCGGAGCCCTTTTTTCTTGACAAGGAACTGGACCTGAATCTCTTTATGCTCGTGCACGGTGAACAGGAGTTTGAATTTTATGACGTGGTGAGGGCCGGTGATGTCATTACCTCAAAAGGCGAAATCACTCATATTGAGAACAAGGAAAAGCTCGATGTTGTGACCCTCGTGGGGAAGAGCGTGAACCAGGATGGCACAATGGTGTGTAAGGCTGTTTTCACCTTCGTGATACGGAAATAGGGGGGAGGATATTATGCCAAAAAGGGAAATAAAGGATATAAAGATTGGGGATACATTCAGCGCCGCCGAGGAAGTCGATCAGTATCGGACCATATACTATGCGGGGGCGTCGGGGGATTTTAATCCCATTCATATAGATCCGGAATTCGGGAAAGCCGTGGGACTCGGCGGTGTCATACTTCACGGTCTGTGTACCTTTGGTTTTATGGCCAAGGCGGTTACGGACTGGACAGGTGATCCGGGCGCGCTCAAGCGCATAAAGTGCCGGTTTGCCAAGCCGGTGCATCTTGGTGATACGATTACCACCGAGGCCAGGGTGGCGGCTGTAGAGGAGAACAGGGCAACGATCGATTTAAAGGTGGCGAATCAGGACAATACCGAGGTACTCTTGATGGCATCTGCCGAAGTTGAGCTGTAATTTTGTAGTACACTGGTTTTTCTCTTTTTTGATAGGAACAAAGAGGCTCTTTAAGTGGGGTATGGGCGCTGTGCTGAGCGCTCATTTTATCGGTTGTTTTCGCCTTCGCGTATCACTTCTTTTTGGATGAATCGGCGACTCTTTTTCCTTGAGAGGGTTAGAACACGCTTTGTATGAATTCACAAAAAAAGGGGGGAGCAACAATGGCTGGATTGACTTCGTATGAAAAAAATGTTGTACGCAGGGCAAGTGTTGGCGATATGCTTGTCAGGACTGTTGCGCGGGTTCCGGACAAGATTGCCTTTACCTTCAGAGACAAATCATTTACCTACAGGGAATTCAACGATGTGGTTAACAGGTGTGCCAACGGGTTGACAAAGTTAGGCATCAAAAAAGGGGACAGAGCGGCAATCCTTTCCCACAACTGCCATCAGTTTGTCATTTACTGGTGGGCGCTCATAAAACTGGGTGCGATTATCACGCCGCTTAACTTTATGCTGAAGGGGGAAGAAGTACGGTATATTATAGATCATTCAGAATCGAGGGCACTCTTCGTAGAGGACAGTCTGATCAATAATGTCATCGGCATCACGGATAAGATGAAGGGCGTTGAGATACTTGGATATATCAGGCTTGGCGATGCCGAGATTCCAGAGGGCTGGAAGAATATAGAAGCGCTGTGGTCAGACGAAAATCCAGCTGATGAACCGGAGGTGGAGATCATGGCCGATGATCCCGCCACCCTGCTTTATACGTCTGGGACGGAAGCGGCACCCAAGGGAGTTCTGAATTCACATTTGAACTTTTATACACTTATTATCAGTGCCCTCTGTGATCTTAGAGTAACATCTCATGCATCTATGATAGCCGGTATCCCTCTTTATCATGTGGCTGCGATGTATCTGTTTACCGCTGTGATAGGCATCGGAGCCTACACAATAATGGAATATGCCCCCGATCCGAATGAGATACTCGAATTTACCCAGAACAAAAAGATCACGCACTGGATCTGGCCACCGACGCTCTACTCGGTGCTCCCCATAATGCCGGATTTTGATAAGTACGATCTTACTTCACTGGAACAGTGCATCATCTTTGGAGCTCTTGCGCCGCCTTCAGTCATAGAAAAATGGAAGAATATGCTTCCCGATACGGGTTTCATGAACTACTATGGCCAGACAGAGATGAGTCCCCTGGGAACGTGTCTGCATCCGGAAGATTTTGACAGGAAACCGGAATCAATCGGAAAATCACATCTCCCGCTTCAGCTCAAGGTGTTCGATCATAATGACAAAGAACTTCCGCCGGGAGAGGTGGGTGAACTGGTTGCCCGAGGACCAGCCATTATGCTCGGTTATTACAAGGAAGGAGAAAAGACGGCGCAGACCTTCAGGAAGGGGTGGCATCACACGGGTGATCTGGTCAAGATGGACGAGGAAGGGTTCGTTTACTTCGTGGACAGGAGCAAGGATATAATAAAAACGGGCGGGGAAAACGTATCGTCGCAGGAAGTAGAGGTCATGCTCTTCAAGTGTCCCGGTGTTATTGACGCCGCCGTAATCGGCCTTCCTGACCCCCATTGGTCAGAGATCGTAACCGCTGTGGTAGTGCCTGTCCCCGGTCAGGAGGTAAAGGAAGAAGATGTTATCACTTTCTGCAAAAAAGAACTGGCGGGATACAAGGTTCCTAAAAAAGTTATCGTAACGGATGCACTGCCCAGGAACCCGAGCGGAAAGCTTCTCAAGAATGAATTACGGAAGAAGTATGCGGAGAATGCTGATAAATAACGCCTCTTTTAGTAACTCAAAAAATGTTGACGAGTCCTCGAGGACCGGGGTAATCTCCCGGAAACAATGGGTGGCAATTTCTTAGACCAAAAAGGGAAATCAAAATGATTATTGACACACATTCACAGCTGTTTACAAAAGAGGCGATAGAGAGCCTTCCGGAGGAGATGGCCCAGGGCTATAGACTTATGTTCAAGGACATGAAATATCCGGATATCGAAGATACCTTGAAGGATATGGAGGATGCGGGAGTCGACATGTCCGTGATTGTGGCGGTGGATGCCGAGACGACCTTCAAGTACAAAGTGTCAAATGATCTGGTCGCGGAAACGGTAAGCCGATACCCGGACAAATTGATCGGTTTTGCAAGTGTTGACCCTCACAAGGGAGTGATGGCGGCGGAGGAACTGGAACGGTCTGTCAAGCAGCTCGGACTGAAAGGACTTAAGGTTCTTCCCCATTTGATCAGGTGTAACCCCGATGATCCTCTCATGTACCCGCTCTATGAGATCGCGCAGGATGCGGGCATTCCGGTGCTGTTCCACACGGGTACACAGTTCCATGCCGGAACAAAGATCAAGTATGGCATGCCCCTCTATCTGGATGAAGTGGCTGTGGATTTCCCCCGTATGAAGATCGTGATGGCGCACTTCGGATATCCCTGGTTTTACGAGGCCATGTCGATTATCCTCCGCAATCCCAATGTGTTCTTCAACATCGCAGGCTGGGCACCGAGGAGAATTCCGGACCATGTTATTCAACAGATGAACGGCCCTCTTGCCGGGAAGGCCCTGTTCGGCAGTGACTATCCGCTGATCTCGAGGGTGCGCATCATGAAGGAACTGGATGCGTTGCCTTTGAAAGATGGGATAAAGGAACTTCTGACAAAGGAAAATCCCAAAAGGTTGCTTGGCATAGAATAGTTAGTCCATGTGCCTGATCTTGCCGCCGGGGCAATTCATTTAGATCATTCAAGGATTCCTACTACGCCGATGGAGTAAGACCTTTTGTCTAATTTCCCCTGCAGTTTCGAGGCCAAGATTTTACTCCCTGTTTTTAGATCTCCGGTTATGTACAGCGTATCGCCCGTTCCGCTGTCATACGGCACTCCTACCGGTCCCCTGAATGTATACGCAAGAACGTCGCCCTTCTCGACTGAGACAGGAACGCCGAAATCGAATTTCTGAAGCTGTGTCCCGGCAACTTCGAAAGGACCTGCCTGCCACACCACAAACCACTCATCATTTACCTTCCGCAGAATATTGATACTATATGAGCAGGGAGCGGTGAAGTATCCACTGGTCCCGAGAAGGGGGCCACCCGCGGGGATACTGTTTTTCATATCCACCAGTGTCACATTTTCTCCCTCACTCTTTTCGCGATCTATCAGTTCCCCTCCTATATAGTCGAGGAAATCACTATTTTGGGAGAATTCGCGAAAGGAAGACAGCTCGGCTTTCAGGAATGTTCGTATGTCCTGACGAAGATTCCCGGTTTCTTCGATGCGTACGGCCTTCTCTTTCCCGAGTGCCTTGGAAATATTCATCTGCTTTTCCAATGTTGCGGTCAACCCGGCCTTTTCCTTCTCAAGCTCGGCAACCCGATCTTTTGTTGCCTGCAGATTGGCGGTGAGGTTGCGATTTTGTTCCTGAAGCATATTCATTTTTTCGGGGGTTGCCACACATCCCGTCAAGAACGCAATAATCAACAAGTAAAAAAGTGCTTTTTTCATTGTTCTCTCCTCATTAGATTCACATTACTTCGTTATTTGAAAATTCACTGTTCCCACAGTGGATTGCCCTGATAGGATATCAATACGGTATCTGCCGCGCACCCATCCGTCTATGGGTCGACGTATAGAGAACCCCGAATCGCCGATTTTCTGTGTTATGATAACAGGAAATTCCTGCAGTGTTAATTTTCTTCCCTCATCGAGCCATACGCCTTTTAGAATCGTACCAGGCTCCAGGTTTGAATAGGTAAACCAGACGTAGACCTGATCGACCGTGGAGCGGAAACTTTCTACCGATGTTACGCCCGAGCCGGAGGGCCGTTCGATCAACGTAAAGATCTGATCAATCATTCCCTTTCCTCCGGAAGATGATTCGGGCATATCAATAACCGCCGGAGGGGGTGTTTCAGGGATAGGAGCTGTTGCCGGAGCCGGCGTCTGGGAGACTTCTTTTTCAGGGACTGATAGTTTCAGATTCAGCCATGCGGCCCAGTCTTCTCCGTTGCCGTTGCCGCCATCAGTAGATATCAGCCGCAATTCCTTGATTCCCGTCATATCAAGGGAAAATTTCTTCGCGGGGTCCTGCTGCCGAATCAATCCGCTCTTCCAGAGGTTCTTTCCATCTCCCGTGATGAAACATTCAACCGATCCTTTGTGACCGCAGTAATCGATACAATCAATCACTGTAGCATACCCCGATACAATGAGAGGGGAACCATCATGGGCATACACAATTTCAGTCGGCCCTGCCGTTCCCGGTGGACAGAACAGTCCGTCCTCGATGGCAACCCCCTTTTCCATAGCGTTCAGATCTTTATCAGTAAAGAATTTTGTCCGTGTAATATGTGAGACATCAGCCCAGGCACCCCTGATCAGGATCTCCCTTGGAGCATATATGTTTTCCAGGGGTTTGATGATGCTGGTGGAGGCTTCGCTGAAAGCCTGTAGGACGTCATCGTCGGAAAAAGCCCTGCCATAGATACGAAGGGATTTTACATATCCTTTAAAGTAAACGTTCTCCCGAACCGCAGGTGCGCCTCCGATTGTAAGGGGATTGGTAGTATCTCGTATTCCAGCCTTCGAGTATGTCCCCCCTGCCACCTTTTTCCCGTTGACATACGACTTCATGATATTCTTTTCGCTGTCAATCACGCATGCTAAAATGGTTCTGCCCTGAACGAGCCTGCCCGGTGTATTTACTGTTACCTGTCCTGTGCCGATCCGGTCTCTGGGAGTTGAGGCGAAATGGATGAATCCTCCAGAATTAATCCACACGCCATATTCACGGTTGTCAGAATTTCTGGCACCATCCGGCGGATTGCCCTTCCATACGATGTTGTGCCACGGTTTGTTTCCAAAACTCCAGGGGGTAATATCGCAGACGATCGTCAGGGATTTCTCGGCGTGTAGCGATTCAGATGCCGGCACCTCGATGTAATCGTCAATACCGTCAAAAAACAATCCCTCCGACCCGTACTGTGTGGCGCCATGCACTGTTCCGTTATTTTTATTATCTGAGAGGTCCAGAGCTTCTGTTCCCTGCAGTTCCTGCGTAAAATCATAGAAAAGTCTCAGTTCCTCTTCAGGGGCGGTACCCTTTGCGCCGGTGGCTGTGGGTGCGCCATCTTTTTCGCTTGTGCTATGGAGAAGCTGAGAAGCGGCGTGCAGTTCATACGAAGTCTTGACTTCATCCATGAAGAGCGATTCCGGGGTGATTCGTTCGATCTTCCAGACACCTCCCTGTTTGGCAAGCATGGCTATATAGTTCATCTCCTTGGCAAAGTTCTCACCCGTTACCTTATTGAAGAGGGTTCCCGATGCTCGGTACCGGGCCACTGCGGTTGAGACGTCATTCGACAGCGCAACCTCTACGGGACCGATATTCATATCTCTCGTTCCAACTGCGGACCAGGCGTTGCGCGTCATCAGGGCGATCTTGTCCCGTTCATCTCCGGGTTCGAGTATCTGCGTATTCAGGAAGTCGTCCAGATACTCCCGGACAAAAGAGTCATAATAGGTACGTATGACCGAATCGATCTTCGCGGCATCATCCGCCGCACAGACAGGCGCACCACTTCCGAGAATGAAGAACAGTGTAGCGATTACTCCGAGTATGTATCTGCGCTTTTTCAATTCTCGCCCGCCTTTTTGCTGTATTTCACGGCATACTTCGCCATCCGGCGAACCGAATGTCCTTCTTCATCCTCCACCTCGACCATAATCGGCATAAAGAGGACATCTTCCCAGGATTCGGCCGCATCCTCGAATTTTCTGTGCAGGCTGTAGAAGGTCTTGGCATTTTCGTAGAGTATC
This sequence comes from uncultured Syntrophaceae bacterium, assembly GCA_964579455.1. Classification (GTDB taxonomy): domain Bacteria; phylum Desulfobacterota; class Syntrophia; order Syntrophales; family UBA2210; genus UBA2210. The sequence continues at coordinate 12,417 of CAZOHQ010000023.1, forward strand.
TTTAATCCCTCGGAATAGGGGTCCATCGGCGCTCCGTTCGCCAGATCGGCGAAGGCCTGATAGGTATCGAGAAAGCCTATCGTCGAGTGAACACCGTCAAGTATGACATCCGTCGATTCCGTTCCCGTTCCCTCATGCTGAGCAATCTTCTGGTCAGCAATCTGGTTCGCATAGGTATCGGCGCTTTCACGGATATTTTTCTGAGCCCCCAGTGCGTAATCCCCCACGTCCACTGTTTTTGCCGCCCAGTCTCCACCAGGTGCCACCATCTTGTTGACGACAAAAAAGCCCTTGTCCTTGAATTTGGCGGCATTTTGAATTGTGTAAGGGATTTCGGCGCCATCGGCGGTCTTGATGAATTTCTGCATTTTAGAACCTTTCACCCAGAATGCCTTGAGAAGTTTTTGCCCTCCTAAAAGGGATGCGTAGCGGATGAATAATTTGGCGTTTGTTTTCCTGAATTCTTTCAGGACATCAGGCAGGTCATTCAGATCAAGACCCATTTCCTCAGCTTTGAATCTGAATTCAAAGGGGCTCGTCGCACCGTCGACCTCAAGCTCTTCATCGTAGCCGTGACCGCCTGAATAGCCGAATTCGCCTTTCCCCCAAATACTGATCGTAAAGGTCTTGCTGTCGGCGTCATCAATTCCGACCACGGATGGATTTTTCTGCCATGTTCCCGCGAGGTCTCCACCGGGAACGGCAAGCTTCGTGATCTTGGGATAGGGAGAATCAAGGGGAATATCCACGGTTGTTTTTTGTTCGGTATTTGCCCTGTCCCGAACTTCGAGCTGCTGTCTCGCGGGG
>CAZOHQ010000024.1:0-12996 GCA_964579455.1 uncultured Syntrophaceae bacterium
GGAAGAAGGCAGGGTCGGTACCTGGCGGGAATTTGCCGACCACATCCTGCCCAAGAGCCGACACATGTTTCAAAAGTGCTGATGTCCAGTGCTATTGATTATCGTCATGTGGCGGAAAACGAAGAAATCGAGGAAACAGCACGGAAGATAGCCTTTGATTCTCTGGGTGAATGGGCGAATGAAAAGGCCGATTTCATGTTTAATCCCACAGGCGAATGGCAGGCGGTTCATTCGTGCAGTGCGGCTGATTCCGGTGTTACGGGTCGCAAGCTTGTCTGTCAACTCTATGGAGGATATCCCGGCGCCCAGCTTGGAGGGGGAGCGGTCGTCAACAAGTCGCCTGAGAAGGTTGACTGTTCCGCCGTATTCGGGGCACGCTATGCGGCCAAGAATATTGTGGCTTCCGGCCTTGCAACCAAATGTTCGGTGCAACTGGCCTACGCCATAGGCATTGCTAAGCCCATGTCTATTTATATCAACACGTTTGGCACAGGTGTAATGTCGGATGAAAAGTTGTCAGGTGTAGTAGAAAAAGTCTTTGATTTTACACCAAAGGGAATGATAGAGCGCTTCGGACTGCTCAATGGAGATATCTACCGGAAGATACCAAAGACCCTGTTTCTGGACGATTATGCATGGGAAGAAACAGATCTTGCGGAAAGGCTGAAGAAAGAAGCGGGTAACAAAGAATAGGGGTCGGGATTCAGTATTCAGAATAGAGATATTGGTTGCATACCACTGTCTCCCGTGAGGTTTTTGTGAAAACCGGAACCGATGTAGATGCTCCCGTATAGGGACTTGGAAAGGATCAATCTGGAAAAATGGATTACGATATTAAGGATATACAATTGGCTGAAGAGGGAAAATCGAGTGTCGACTGGGCAAACAAGAGCATGCCGGTCCTAAACAGCATCAAGAAACGATTCGAGAAGGAAAAGCCGCTGAAGGGCGTCAGGTTGGGTGCGTGTCTTCATGTTACGACAGAGACGGCTAGTCTCATGGAAACGCTGAAGGCCGGGGGTGCCGATCTTTCCCTGTGCGCGTCAAATCCCCTGAGTACGCAGGATTATGTTGCCGCCTATCTGGTAAAATATCAGGATATTGCGGTACATGCCATCAACGCGGAGGATACCGAGACCTATTATCGTCACATCAACTCGGTCCTGGATACAAGGCCGATGATAACGATGGATGACGGCGCCGATCTCGTATCGACGATACACGCAAACCGCCCGGATCTGATAGCCGGTATTATTGGGGGAACAGAGGAAACAACCACCGGTGTCATACGTCTGAAATCTATGGCCAGTGAAGGAGTCCTGCGTTTTCCCCTGATAGCGGTGAATGACGCGAATACGAAGCACCTGTTCGACAACCGGTACGGAACGGGGCAGAGCACACTGGATGGAATCATACGGGCAACCAACCGATTGATAGCGGGTTCTACCTTTGTTGTGTGCGGTTACGGATGGTGCTCGAGGGGTCTTGCCATGAGGGCGTCCGGGATGGGTGGCAACGTTATCGTAACAGAGGTCGATCCTCTTCGCGCTCTGGAGGCGGTCATGGACGGCTACCGTGTTATGCCGATCGCTGACGCGGCCGTGTTGGGAGATTTCTTCTGCACCCTGACCGGGGATATCAATGTCATCAGAAAGGAACATTTTCTGGAGATGAAGGATGGAGCCATCGTGTCCAACTCCGGCCACTTCAACGTGGAGTTGGATATAGAGGGGCTTAAGGGGATATCAGAGTACACGGGGAGAATTCGGAAATATATCGATGAATACACGCTCAAGGATGGAAAACGCATCTATATCCTGGGGGAGGGGAGGCTTATCAACCTTGCCGCCGCCGAAGGGCATCCCTCAAGCGTCATGGACATGAGCTTTGCCAACCAGGCCCTCGCCGCCGAGTATCTGGTACGACATGCAAGCGAGTTGGATACCCTGGTCTACAGCGTGCCCGAAGATATCGACAAAGAAATTGCACGATTAAAACTGGAATCGCTGAATATCAGTATTGATACACTGACACCCGAACAGGAGAAGTACCTGAACTCTTGGGAGATGGGGACATAAGAGAGTAAGAAGTAAAAAGATAATTCTTGCCCATCAGCGATTACGTTTTTATACGGATGAACATTATCAGGGCTGCGATGCCGAGTAAGAGATTCGCAGCCCACGCCGCTATCACGGGTGGTATGGTTCCGGAGTGTCCCATGGATATGGCGAAGGCAAAGACAACCCAGTATGAAAACCCGATTATAACCCCTGTGCCTATACTCTGAGCAATCCCTCCACTCCTTTCCGATTTTAGCGAAAAGGAAACGCCTAGCATGGCAAGGATGATGTTTACCAGCGGAAACGCGATCTTTCCGTGCATGTCTGTCCGGTACCGTATGGTGTCATATCCCTCCGAACGGATCTTTTTTATAAACCTGTTTAATTCTACAAAACCCATCTCTTCGGTACTCTTCTGAACAGCCGTAAAATCCGAAGGACTTTCGGGGATATCTATAACCCTGGACGGTGTCCTTTCGAGAACAGGAAGCCCATCTTCGGGAAAGGTCGTTACGAGCACGTCTTTGAATATCCATCTGCCGTCTTCCCATCGTGCCTCCTTGGCGTTGATCCTTTCAGAGAGATTCATCTCACGGTCAAAGAAATTGATCCGTATCCCTTTGAGAGTGTTTGTTTGAGGATCGAATACGGAGAAATTGTATATTCCTTTCTCAGACCTGTACCAGATCTGGTTTTGTTTGAAACTGCCCATTTGTTCCCTCTTCTGCACTTCCACATATTTGACATATTTGGCCTTCTGATTTGTGTATGGTGTTATAAACTCGTTCAGGAGAAACGCTGCTATACAGATTACAAAAGACAATATAATGACGGGGAGCGATATGCGATAGAGGCTGACACCGTTTGCCTTCATGGCCGTTATCTCGCAGTTCTTCGACAGGATTCCGAATGAAAGGAGGGTCCCCAACAGAAAGGCGACCGGTATCATCTGTGACAGTATCATGGGTATATTCAAGAGGAAATAGGATGCCATCTGGCGCAACGTGGCATTGTTGCTCAGGAACATCCTCATACGTTCGAAAAAGTCCGCGATCAGATACAGTCCAATGAGAGAGACAAGCATCAGAGTGAATATCTTTATAAATTCTTTAAGAATATATCTGTCGAGGATATTCATTTCGGTGTCCGTATCCTGATATGCCGTATAAAAGCAGGCATAAGCGGTTGTTCCTTTGCGGTCATGATCAGCATGTACACACCGATAATCCCCAGTATTGCGGTTGCTGTCCACGCGCCTATTGCCGGGGAAAGCATGCCGGTCTCACCCAGTGCCTCTCCGCCGAGTTGGATGACATAGTAGATCATGATAACGATAAGACCGGTAACAAACCCTCTCGATTTTCCGCTTCTGTGTTTTAAGATACCCAGTGGAATCCCAATGATACCAAAAACAATACATGCAAAAGGTATCGTGAACTTCTTGTGAATTTCGATGATGAAATCTTTCAGGACAGTTTTCTTCAGGCCGGGGGTCCTGCTTTTTCTGATCAACTCGGGAAGCGACATCTCCTTGCTGTCCTTTGCGATTGTCCTGTTTTTACCCCCGATTGATGCCGACAGATCGAGGTTTATGTCATAGGAGCTGAAATCTATCTTTTTATAGGTTGTTAAATCCGTATCTGTTGTGTGGATACTTCCATCTTTCAACCTGAGAGTTACCTGCATGGATTCCGGACTTGAGATAAGATATCCCTTGTGTGCGATTATTGTGGTTGGCTCTTTGAGCATACGGTTGTCGCATATAAATACATTCTTCATGTAGTCTCCATGTGATGGAATTTCTTCCGCGTACAGTACGAGCCCGGCGAAGTCGTCGTTGAATATCCTCTCTTTGATGCCGATGCTTGCCTTTTGCTTCGCCATATCAAATAGGAGGTTTCTGGCAGCAAAGTTGCCGTACGGAACGAGAAAAAATCCGGTGGTGGCAGTCATGAGAAAGGCACACAGAGAAGCGAACGCAATGGGTGCCATGAGCTGGTACAGGCTCAGCCCCGATGATTTCAGCACAATTATTTCGTTATCAAGGGAGAGTCTTCCCAGACCCATAAGTATGGAGATGAGAAGAGATACAGGGATGGTGGTTATCAGCAAAGACGGCATCAGGAAAAGGACAAGCATTGCTATGTCTGCAAGGAGTATCCCCCTGTTTATCATAAGATCCATAAGCTGGAGTATCCTTCCCATAAGGAGAGAGAAGGTAAGTATGAAGATAATCATAAAAAAGGAGATGGATATCTCCTTCAGGATGTATCGGTTGATGACTGTGTTCATTCTTTGTTTCCCGGTAAAAAGTTGATATAACGAGAAATATATAACAGCAAATCAACTTTGCTTCAATGTTTCTTGGATTGACCTTGATTTTTAAATCTGCTAAACGAACACGGAGATAGCGAATTACATACGGCACTGTTAAAATACAGTCTTCGAGGAAATTGCCCATGATTGATTTACACACACATTCTATCTTCAGTGACGGTGAACTGGTTCCCTCAGAGCTGGCACGGAGGGCGGTCGCAAAGGGATATCGCGTGATTGCGATAACCGATCATGCCGACCATTCAAATATAGATTTTATCATTCCGAGGATTGCAAAAGTATGTGAGAAGATAACAGACGTCTGTCCCATACAAGCTATCCCCGGTATCGAGCTTACACATGTCCATCCGGACCATATCTCCTCTCTCGCCCAAGAGGCACGGGTATTGGGTGCAAAGATCATAGTGGTTCACGGGGAAACCATTGTTGAACCGGTTATGCCGGGGACAAACCTTGCCGCGCTGAGGGCATCTGTCGACATACTCGCGCATCCCGGACTGCTTACTGAAGAGGAGGCGGAACTGGCAGCCGCGAATTCGGTATTCCTGGAGATATCCGCACGGCAGGGGCACAGTCTGACCAATGGCCATGTGGCCGGACTCGCGCGCACGTTCAATGCGAAACTGGTCTTGGATACCGATGCACACTCGCCCCGCGACCTTGTGGACAGGAACATGGCGACTATGATCGCACGGGGAGCCGGGATGAGTGAAGCAGAAATAGAGATGATGTTTGCAAACTCGGAGTCTCTTGTTGGAAAAGCAATGGAGCGATAGATAGAGAGGCTGGAATTATGAAAGCGGTCTTTATTTCCGATGCCCACTTGAATGGAAGCGTCTCTGATGGACAACGATCCCTTATACGTCTTCTGGATTCTTTAAAGGGCGTTGCGGATGAAATTTTTATTGTCGGTGACTTTTTTGACTTCTGGTTTTCCGACAGAAACAGTGTGTATCCCGGTTTTTGCGACACGGTTGAAAAACTGCTGGAGATAAAAAGTTCAGGAACAGGCATCTCGTTTTTTGAAGGCAACCACGATTTCTTTCTTGGAGACTATTTTGGACGGTACGACATACGGGTGTTCCCCGACGGGGCCACAATCGATCTGGATGGGAAGAAGCTGTTTGTATCTCATGGTGATACGGTGGATGATTCCAACACATCATATCTTTTTTGGCGCAGGCTTCTCAGAAGCAGGCTGTTTTACGCGATACAGAAAAGAATGCCTTCACCGATCCTGTGGCGTGTCTCAAGAATGTTTTCACGGATGAGCCGAAGTTTTGGCAAGATGCGATCCTCTAACGGACTTGCCGGCAGGATGAATATGTTCGCCGAGGCAAAGTTTGAAGAGGGATTTGATGCGGTGGTCCTGGGTCACTGTCATTGCCCCACACTGGAACAGCATGTACTACATGACAAGGAAAAGACTTTTGTCATTCTGGGAGACTGGATAAGCCAGTACGGATATCTGTTATATGACGACGGCGAATTTATGATGGAGTGTGATGTTTCCCCAGATTAATTGTTTCCCTTTTTACCCGGACAGTATGGAGTAGAGTATGAACTTTGGCGGAGTGGACGCAGAAAACCCGTGCCTTGAAGATGCAAAATTTGCGGTGATACCCGTTCCCTATGATCTGACTTCCACCTATCAGGCAGGATCGAGAAGAGGCCCGGCGGCAATTCTGGATGCATCGTCCAACATGGAACTCTATGATGAAGAGTTGCGTGTGGAGACATATCGCTCAGGCATCCACACCATGCCTTCCCTTGAGGTGGATGCGCGTGGCCCGGAAGTGATGGTAAGAGCAGTTCGCCGAGAGGTGGCAAGAGTGCTTTCTTCCGAAAAGATACCGGTTATGCTCGGCGGGGAACATAGCATAACCATAGGGGCTGTTCAGGCTATGAAGGAAAAGTATCCTTCCATATCGGTGCTTCAGCTTGACGCCCATGCCGACTTGAGAGATTCTTATCAGAATACCCCCTTCAGCCATGCGTCCGTTGGCCGGAGGATATTTGAGATGTGTCCACTGGTGCAGATCGGGGTCAGGAGCATGTGCATGGAAGAAGCCCGTTTTATCGAAGAAAACGGAGTCAAGACCTTTTCTCCTCACTTTCTATTAGACGAGCCCGATCCGGTAAAAAATGTTTGCGATAATTTGACGAAAGAGATATACATCACCGCCGATCTTGACGTCTTGGATCCGTCGGTTATGCCGGCCACCGGAACACCCGAACCCGGTGGTATTCTTTGGAACGATTTGATCTGTCTGATCAGAGGGGTTTCCGAGAAATGCACTATTCGAGGATTTGATATCGTTGAGCTGTGTCCGATTCCGGGAATGGTTGCCCCTGACTTCACGGCGGCAAAACTTGCATATCGAATAATGGGATATATCAATCGGTTTGACATGTAAATTCAATACGAATGAAGAGGAGAAGAGAAACAATTGAGCAACTTTGCACCCAAAAAAATATTTCTTACCAAGGGAGTCGGTTCCCATAAGGAGTCACTCCACTCCTTTGAACTGGCACTGAGAAATGCTGGTATCGAGAAGTGCAACCTGGTGATGGTCTCGAGTATCTTCCCGCCCGGCTGTAAGTTAATATCACGTGAAAAAGGATTGCGAGAACTGAGTCCGGGCGACATAACATATTGTGTTATGAGTCGAAACAGCAGTAACGAACCGAGAAGACTGATAGCGGCGTCCGTGGGATGTGCTATCCCGGCCGACAAGAACGCTTATGGGTATATAAGCGAACACCATGCATTCGGGCAGACATCGGTGGAAGCGGGTGACTATGCGGAAGACCTCGCGGCGGCCATGCTTGCCTCAACACTCGGTATTGATTTTGATGTGGACGCAAGCTGGGATGAAAAAGAGGAAATTTTCAAGATAAGTGGCAAAATAGTCAGGACGAGAAATGTCACACAATCGACAATAGTGAAAAATAGTGGTCATACGTCGGTTGTAGCGGCGGCGGTATTCGTGTTTTAGCAGGATTATAACCGGGAGAGGAGGTTGATGATGTCTCTTTACCTTCTATGGGAATCATATTCCTATTTTATCCTTCCTCTAACCGGTTTTCTTGTCTTTTCCTTTCTGGCGTTTTTCACCATTCTTCAGGGAAAGAAAAACTCCACCAACATCCTCTTTGCCTGTATCTGTTTCCTCGGCGCCCTGATTGACCTTGATATAGCCCAGGTATCTTTTCTTGCGGATCAGTCTCTCTCCCTCAGGCTTGACCGACTGTCCTATCTGTTTTTTGTTTTCGTCACGCCGGTTTACATTCAGTTCGTGCATTCATTCCTTGGAATGAAGAAAAGGAGATGGCTTGAAGGGATCGCATATCTTTTCAGCATGTCCCTTCTTCCCTTTACTCAGACGGAATATTTTATCAGCGGACTGCGCCAGTTCTCTTTTGGCAGGATCGCCGAAGCGGGGCCGGCCTATTACGTGTTTTCGGTGGTGGGAGGGATCGCCGCGCTGTACTGCATCGTAACTCTTTTTTGGGGGATGAAAAGGGCGGAAGAAAACAGCGAGAGAAACAGGATAAAATATGTATGTATTGGCTTTGGCCTGAGCGGGTTGCTTATTTTCCTGAACTCTCTTCCCATCAGCGGATATGATATCTACCCTATGGGGAACTTCAATTTTGTCCCCGCGATAATTCTTGCCTTCGGTGTTCTGAAATACGACCTCCTTGACATAGGAATGATTATCAGGAAAGGAAGCGCCTATTTCTTTCTGACGGGGATACTGACCTTCATTTATGCCCTGGCCATATATCTTTCCAACATATTATTCATAGGATACGGAAATAATCATCCATTGATTATATCCTTCGCTTCCGCCGCCCTTGTTGTCGCGCTGTTCAATCCCTTAAAGATCAGGATTCAGAAATTTGTCGACAGGATCTTCTTCAGGGGAGAATATGATTACCAGGAAACCCTGAAACAGGTGAGCGGCGCCATGGCATCCTTTTTGAGACTGGAAGAGATCATAGATCTTATGCTTGATTCCATGTCGTCGGCCTTGAAAACGAAGGGGGTATTTGTGGCCGTCTACAGTGAAGATCCCGCGTCTCTGGAACTGTATTCCCATAAGAGAGATCCGCTCGGGAGGAAGCGGAAGATCTCGATGGAGGAAAGCCGACCGATAGCGGATTTCTTCGAAGCCTACAGAAAAACGGTGGGCCGATCCACTGCCTGAAGAATGGATGTTCCTGATGCCCAAAAGAGTAGAGTGTCCGACCTGTTCGGTATGTCCGGTGCCGCCCGGCTGATCCCCATGCTATCCAGGAATAAACTGACGGGAATTACGGCATTGGGAGAGAAGAAATCCGGTGAACTGTTTGTGCATGAAGACATAGAACTTCTGGAGACCATTGCCAATCAGGGGGCGATAGCCATAGAAAATGCCGCGAGCTATGAGAGAATCGCGGAGATAAATATTGAACTGGAAGAAAAGGTCAAAAAAAGGACAGAAGACCTTGCGGCGGCGCTTGAAGAAAAAGACAGGACCCAGCAGCAGTTGATCCGGTCGGAGAGTCTTGCCTCCATCGGGCAGCTTGTAGCCGGCACGGCGCACGAACTCAACAATCCCCTAGCCAGCGCATCCAGTCTTGTCCAGACATCTGTTGAAATAATCAGGCATTGGAAGGATGTGCAAGGTATTGATTGTGATGAATTGATAGATGATTTACAGTTTTCTCTCCGGGAGCTTGACAGGGCTTCCAACATTGTAAAAAGCCTCCTGGACCTTTCTCGGCAGACCCAGACCTATCTTGAGCAGGTACATATAAATATCTTGATAGATGACGCACTGAGGGTGCTGCGCAACCGGTACAAAGGCTCTAAAATAACCATTGAGAGGGAACTTGGGAAAGGCCTGCCTGCGATTGAGGGAAACTTTGCCAATCTGGGGCAGGTAGCCATCAACATCATCAAAAACGCGATCCAGGCCTTCCCGGATGGTAAGGGTAAGATAACGCTAGTGACGCGATATGAGGAAGATACGGATATTGTCCGTATTGAATGTCACGATACGGGAGAGGGCATGTCTCCCGAAGAAGTCAGAGACGCATTCAAACCCTTTTTTACGACTAAAAAACCGGGAGAGGGCACGGGACTTGGGCTGTATATCTCCCATGAGATTATAAAGAGGCATGACGGGAACATCGCGATACGAAGCGAAAAAGGTGGGGGAACCGTTGTGTCCGTGGAACTTCCCTGCAGAAGGAGGAAATCATGACAGGTCTTCTGGTTGTGGATGATGAAGAGGGTGTGAGGAGATCTCTGAAAAAGGTTCTTGAAGGGGACGGGTATGCCGTATCACTGGCGGAGGACGGCAATCAGGCCATCGGTATTGTCAGAGAGAATCCTTACCAGATAGAGACAGTCATATCGGATTACAAGATGCCCGGCATTGACGGGCTGGAAACCCTGATCGAGATAGGGAAGATCAATCCGGAGGTGACAAGGATTATGCTCACCGGGTATGCCACGATGGAGAGCGCTATTGAATCGGTCAATGCGGGCATAGACGGGTTTATCACGAAGCCCTTTTCAAACATCGAACTAAAAGCGAAGGTCAGGGAATATACTCTCAGGAAGAGACTCAAACAGTTTGTTTCAGAACAGGTCTTCTCCGAGATGTCAAAGGGAGAGTCGCATATACGTTCAAGAAAGCGGAAGGCTACGGTACTCTTCAGCGACATACGGAGTTTTACCGAATTGTCCGAGAACCTGAGCATCGAAGAGATTTGCGAGATGCTCAATGTATATTATTTTTCACCCCTGGACGCGATTATATGCAGGCATAATGGAACCCTGGACAAACATGTTGGAGACAGCATTATGGGTGTATTCGGCGCCCCGTTGACCTTTGAAGATGACGCCGTGAGGGCGGTAACGTGCGCAATTGAGATGATGGACGAGATTGACAGGATAAACAACGGCATTCCTGCAACGGGCCGAAAGATTTCTGTCGGAATAGGAATAAGCACCGGAGAGGTTATGGCCGGGATATTCGGTTCTTCAAGAAAGAAAGAATATACCGTGATGGGATCCACAGTCAACGTGGCGTCACGGCTCGAAAAACTTGCGAGAGCCAGACAGATTCTTGTATGCGGTGACACATACAGCGAAGTGAGAGACCGTATCCGGGCCGAAGACATGGGGCCGGTTATGCTCAAGGGACTGGACAGGAAGATAGACACATATAATGTTGTAGGGCTGAAAGAGAAAACTCCTTGACATTTTCCGAATATTGGCTTAGATACAGCGTCACATCCGCCGTGAATCATATCCATATGACTGACGGATGTCTCAGCATATCACACATGACGCGGGGTGGAGCAGTCTGGTAGCTCGTTGGGCTCATAACCCAAAGGTCGTCGGTTCGAATCCGGCCCCCGCTACCAAATAAAAATAAGGGGTTGCGAGGTAATCGTAACCCCTTTCTTTTTGCCTGTCTTTTGATTTCCAGTCCTCAACTCTTGTCTCACCCTTTGATTGTGTACCCTCCGAAAAGAACTCATCGCGATTTTCAATTGGTTCTCCATCTCTCTACAGTGGGATTTGAAAAGAGTGTCGTGTGGCATACGTACAAGATGTTTACATGAAAGATAGAAGTAAACAATATTTGTCCGGAAAGAAACAATAGGAGGAAGCACTCATCACCATATTATACGTATCCTGTTGACTTCTTAACGTTATCCACCATTGACGGTTCTTGTGAAATATGCTAGGTTGCAATTCTTCCTGCTCACGCTGACATCGGAAGGTACACAGCGACTCCTCGACGAACTGTAATTGGACCGGATTATACTGGAGATGCGAAACGAACAGCCGTAAATCGCTTTACTCGACATGGCATTCCGGGAATGCTTGTTGAACCCATTATGGGCGATCCATTATACTGATACGCAATCGAACGGCATCAAGGAGCCTCCTTATGAATGGTACATCCTTTGTCGGACTAGTCCAAAACGCTGCTCTGTTGCTGGCAGTGACTTGCATCTTTGACGTGGTCGCGAACCGTTGGCGTACAGGGCACGCGTCGTTTAGACAAGCGCTTCTCGGCCTTACTCTCGGTACAATCTGTATCATCGTCATGCTGACTCCCTGGACGTTCGGACAGGGGATCATATTTGATACGCGTTCAGTTTTGCTCGGAATATCCGGACTTTTCTTCGGGCCTATTCCCACCCTGACAGCGATGGCGATGACCGCGGCATTTCGTTTCTCTCAGGGAGGAACAGGTCTCTTGACCGGCGTTGCCCTGATCATTACCTCAGGGACGATCGGGATCGCCTGGCGGCACTTTCGTCATCGTCCCTTAGCGGGAATTTCCTGGCGCGAACTCTACCTGTTCGGCATCGTGATCCATCTTGTCATGCTGGTTGTGATGTTTTCCCTTCCCTGGGAGACGGCTCTTAGTGTACTTGCGAGCATCGCACTGCCGGTAATGGTGATATATCCGTTGGGAACAGCCTTGCTGGGAGTGTTGATGGCCACCCGGATGCGGCGTGAACTCGTAGCGGAGGCGTTGACCAAGAGTGAAGAAAAATTCCGCAAGGCTTTTTATACCAGCCCGGATTCCATAAACATCAACCGTCTCGAAGACGGTATGTATGTCTCTATTAATCAGGGATTTACCAGGATTTTAGGATATACCGAACAGCACATCATCGGAAAGACCTCAATGGAATGTAATATCTGGGATAATATAGAAGACAGGAAAAGACTGGTAGCCGGATTAAAAAGAGACGGGGAAGTCACCAACCTTGAAGCCGCCTTTCGAACAAAGAATGGTGATATCCGGTATGGGTTGATGTCAGCCTCCGTGATCGCTCTTGATGGTGTACCCCATATTCTCAGCATTACCCGGGATATTTCTGAGCGAAGGCAGGCAGAAGAGGCCCTGAGGGAAAGCGAAAAGAGATATCGCCTGCTGGCCGATAACTCCAATGACGTCATTTTTGTTTTGGACATGAATCTTGTTTACGCCTACATAAGTCCGTCCGCAAAACTCTTTAGAGGATATGAAGTTGAAGAGGTATTTGAACAACCACTGTCTGAGACATTGACACCCTCCTCCTTGGAGCTGGCCATGAGGACCCTGTCTGAGGTTTTGGAGCTGGAAGAAACCGGGCAGGGAGAGCTTTTCGCATCCCGGATACTTGAACTGGAAATGGTCAGAAAAGATGGGACCACCCTATGGACGGAGGTGCAGTTAACCTTGCTCAGAGATGAAAATCAGCTGCCTTCGGGCATTCTGGGTGTAACCCGTGACATCGACGACCGCAAGCGTGGGGAGGATGAACTTCAGCGTTCCGAAGCTTTTCTTAACAGGATTATTGAAGAAAGCCCCAATCCCATGTGGATTTCTGATGAGCATGGCACACTGATCAGGATCAACCCGGCATGTTGTCACTTATTAAACATCACGGCAGAGGAAGTCATCGACAAGTATAATATACTCAATGATAATATTGTTGAAGAACAAGGATTTCTCCCCTTGGTAAAATCGGTATTCGAGGAAGGGAGAACTGTCCGGTTTGATATGGAATATCAAACGTCTCGATTGAATCA
>CAZOHQ010000025.1:0-12980 GCA_964579455.1 uncultured Syntrophaceae bacterium
GAATCCAGACTTGATGAGGCACGTGATTTTATAAGTGATCGTATGATGGCGTATCACAAACTGATCAACATGACCTATTCAGTGGATCTGTGGTTTAATGCCGAAGATACCCTGAAGATGGTAGATATGAAAGAAGGGCAATTTGTGTCTTCTTAGATAAGATAATCCTAAGCCTCAAAAATCCACGTTCAGTTACATTATCTTTTCATCATTTCCCAAAAATCATTGACAATAGATATGTCCTGCAATACAAGGGGCATTTTGTACCGATGAGTCGGGATTTCATGTGTGATATATAAAAAAAGCAAATCAACAAAGAGGCATGCCCTTGACGGGAACACTGGTTAATACGGGAGCTATTATAGCGGGAGGGTTGATAGGGATATCCGCAGGGAAGCGCCTCCCGGAAAGAATCAAGACGATCATGGTCCAGGCGCTCGGGCTTTCCGTTCTGCTGGTCGGGATACAGATGGCCCTTGCCGTGACCGACCTTATCGTGACCATCGGCTGTATGCTTGTCGGCGCGATAACCGGGGAACTGCTCAGGATTGAGTACTGGATTGAACGTCTTGGGGAGTGGCTCAAAGAACGCACCAGTTCGAATTCTTCGACCTTCGCGGAAGGATTCATGTCCGCTTCCGTCCTCTACCTCACGGGCGCGATGATGATAGTGGGCTCCATACAGGATGGCACTATCAGCGATTCGACCACGCTCTATGTAAAGTCTCTCCTTGACGGCGTGATTGCGATACCCCTTGCGTCAACGTTCGGCATCGGGGTTGCTTTCTCCGCGATTTCCGTGTTTCTGGTTCAGGGAAGTGTCACCCTCCTTTCGTCACACCTGTTGTTTATGCAGGATCCGGATGTTCTCAACGCCGTTACAGCCACCGGTGGATTGCTAATCGTAGGGATAGGCCTGAACCTTTTGAAAATAACAAAAATACGCATAGGTAATTTTCTCCCCGCAATCTTTTATGCCATCGCGTGGGCTGTATTTGTCTAAGAGGAAAGAATTATGGAAATAGGCTTAATCGGTCTGCCGAATTCCGGTAAGACAACCATTTTTAACGCGTTGACGGGACGTACCGCGGAAGTTACGGCATATACGGATGCGACGTCCAAGCCGAATGTTGCCATCGTGGATGTCATTGATGAAAGGATAACGCGCCTTTCTGAGATGTATAAACCTAAAAAGACAACCTACGCGACCGTGCAGTTTGTCGATTTCGCGGGACTTGCGCGTGATTCAGCTGGAAAAGCATCGTTTCCGGATGCCTCCATCGGCATGATGAGAAATGTCGATACGCTTGCGCTGGTAGTGAGAAACTTCATGAATGTTCTGGAGGAACCCCCCACGCCGGTCAGCGACATTGAACAGATAGAAACAGAGCTGTTGATTTCCGATCTGATAATCTGTGAAAAACGACTGGAGAAAATCGGGCTCGGCAATAAACGAGGGCAGAAAACACCCGCGTCTCAGCTGGAGGAAAAGATCCTGCGAGAGATCATGGATTGCCTGAATGATGGCAGGCGTATTACAGAGATAGAACTTGGCAGAGACGAACAAAAGACAATAAGCGGGTTCCAGTTTCTGACGGCAAAACCACTTCTGATTGTGCTGAACTCGAGCGAGGATACATTCGGGAAAAATCAGGAAATGTTGAAAGAGATCAGTGAAAAGCACCCCGTGGTCGAATTTGCCGGAACCTTCGAGATGGAACTGTCCTCGCTGGATGATGATGAACGGCAGCTTTTCATGGAAGACATGGGGATAACGGAATCCGCAAGGGATCGTTTAAAGCGGTCGGCATATGAGATTTCAAGCTCTATCAGTTACTTTACCGTCGGAACGGATGAGGTGCGGGCCTGGAATATTCAGGAAGGACAGTCCGCTGTTGAGGCAGCGGGTGTCATTCACTCTGATCTCGCCCGGGGATTTATTCGCGCCGAGTGTTTTTCATATGACGACCTGATCGAATGTGGCTCCGAAAAAGGGGTTCATGACAGGGGACGGTTCCGCCTGGAGGGCAAAGACTATATAGTCAAGGACGGAGATATACTTTCCATTCGCTTTAGTGTATAATATCGGCAGTTTTGTGTTGAGGGGATCACCTTCTCAACCGAAGTTTCAGACATCTGAAGGCGATGCGGAGTACGATAATGAACACGTATTCGAGAGTAATATTGATCGCGTTTCTCTTCACGCTCTATCTTATGAGCCCGGGCGTGCATTCAGACGGCTTTGTCCATGCTACTCAAAAGGTCTCCCTCACAGAGGCATCCGAAAACTCCGAACCCGCTGAGAGCCGGGAAGGGGAGCGGTGTGGCGCGGAACTGAGCTGGAACGGGTTCGTGGAGTTTGAGAGTTTCGTCAATACGGGAATGGGTCAGAACTTCAGGAATGCCAACATGAAGAATGAGATCCGAAACCGCCTCGAGATCAAGTACGGAACCGAAAATGTCTATCTCTTTACCGCCTCAAACATGTATCTGTTCCAGACGTATCTGAACGATCATGCCCAGGAGACTTACGCCTACTCACAGGACTGGAACGTGTCGCGAAACCTGAGGATTTCGTCGCAGGAGGCCGAGCTGTGCTTCGACGAGCTGTACCTGAACTACGGTATGGGAAACTTCAGACTGCGTATGGGAAATCAGATATACGGATGGGGAACTGCCGATGCATTCAATCCGACCTCGTATTTTAATCCGTCCGATATGCGTGAAATGATCTTCAGGGAGGATGATGAAAACAAGGCCGGGGTTCCCTCCCTGTCCGGTATGTTCTTCTTGGGTGATTATACGCTGGAAGCCGTCTTCGTTCCGGTGCATATACCGATGATTATGCCCCCGGAGGGAAATTTCTGGTCCCTGCCGGTCAGTGACAGCGATTTCGAGTCGGTCATCTTCGATGAGCCGGAGGAGCTTGACGCCAATATTTCTAACTGTGGATACGGCCTCAGGCTTTCGACCAGCGCGGGAGGGGTCGATATATCACTCAGCGGCTATCGCGGGCCCGACAAAGACCCGCTCCTTATCCCGGATGAGATCCTTTATATGTCCGGCATGCCTGTCGGAATCCGTGTAAAGCAACGATCCTCTGTGGTCAGTATGCTTGGCGTGGATCTATCCTCCGTGATCGGTGACTTCGTCGTCCAGTTTGAGGCTGCGTACTCTCCCGACAAGGCGGGGATCGTCGAACCGGATCTGAACAATCTCGCATCCCTGACATTTCCTTTGGAGGTCGACAGGTATCACTATATATCCTACGCCACCGGATTCAACTATTTTATCCCTATGGATAGAATCATTGAAGGACATACCGGCGATGCCGTCTTCACCTTTGAGTGGTTCCAGTCAAAATATCTGGAGGACGGCGTCTATTCGACGGCTATCACGGATATCATAAGCTGCAAGTTTCAAGACAGCTATCTCGACGGCCGCATCAAGATGACGGTCAAGGCTCTCTTCGATACGCAGCACGGGGGGAAGATATTCTGGCCTGAGGTAGAGTATGATTTTCAGAATGGTCTCTCCTTCGCATTGGCGTATGCCGGTATCCGGGGGGACAAGGGATCAACCTTGGAGAGCGATTCGATCTTCTCTTACTACAGCGATAACGACCTGCTGATGGCTAAAATCCGCTACGAGTACTGATAGCTGAAGGTTACTGAGAAATCTTAGATGTATCCCTTCAAAGCTAGTACAATTGGATGTCATTATTTTTCAGCGGAGAGCCTCTTTGTTGAAGGTTGAATCCCTCAAACTTCTGTTGTATTCCAGTTTCAAAATCTTCAGTTCCGTATGCCCCTTTTCATTTGCCAGGGTCATGGTGGAGCTAAAGGGCGTCAGGATACCGTCGATCATCCGAATATCTTTATTTTCAAGGTATTTATGAAACTCGCTCTGCTCATAAAAATCAATTTTTACAATAAAATTGTCTGATTTGCGCACATACAGTACCAGCTTGCTGTAGACCTTTTCCCCTGTTTCCTTGATTGCTTCCACCGCGTAGCAGTCGAAACCTACGGCCTTTTCCTCTCCCAACAGTTTGTACGAGTAATCATCAATATCCCTCGATCCGATATCTTCATAATAGAGGTGTGAATTGACAAACGGCTTTCCCTTGTCGGAGGAGGCGATCCTCTTTATCTTTCCCGACGACAGCCTGAGCCACTGGTCATCGTCATTTTCCTTGTGCGCGTGGGTCAGCAGTTTTATCTTTGTCGGTTTTGTAAAAGATATGAGCAGCTTGTCTTCACCATCCTCAAACTTCTTTGATATGCTTTCGAACTGTTTTTCAAGAATCCGCCCGCCCTTGTGTATCAGCATCTGTAGCTCGCTTATGGCGGTTTCGGCCTCCGGGAGAGCATCGTTCTTCTCCAAGATCTCCCTTCCCGTGAGCGCGAAGAGGGGGCTGGAGAGAAGCAATACAAAAAGAATCGTGAGAAGAAATCTTAGTTTCATCGGCAGTCTCCTTTTTTCAATCGGGTCGTTTCTTGGAATTATTCTGTTCCATTCCGAAGAATTTGTCAATGTTCAGATATCTGCCTATCCCGGATCCGGGTTCCGGTTCGTCGAGGCTGATGCCGGTGGCCTTGATAACGGAGGGGAGGATCAAGAGGGCTCCTATCGTCGTGTTGATCATCGTGACGGCGGTCAGGATGCCGAACAGGGCTATCGGCAAAAAATTAGAGGCTATGAGTATCGAAAATCCGAATACCAGCGCGAGCGATGTAAAGAGTATCGCTTTTCCGGAAACGGCGAGCGTGCGTCGAATCGTTTCATCAATACTCAATCCCTGTGCCCTGTTGTGACGGAATGTGTTGAGGAAGTGAATGGTGTCATCCACGCCGATCCCGATGGTGATGGCGGCGATAACGGAGGTTGCCATATCCAGATTGATCTGCAGCCATCCCATGATACCGAAATTAATGATAACGGCGATACTCATGGGTATCAGGGCCAGGGGGCCCGCCTTTATCTGCCGGAACAACAGGGCGACGATAAGGCCCACGACCAGGAGTGAGAGGAAGAGGCTCTGCATTTGCCCTCTGACTATATAATGAGCGAGCTTGACATTCATCATCGGGAATCCGCTGATAGTGTATGAGGTACCCTCCGGCAGGGTCCTGTCCAGATAAGCTACTATCTCATCGGCAATCCTGCTGATCTCCGTTGTACCCACATGGTAGTCTTCCTTTTCGCAGAGGCGGGCCAGCAGGTTGCAGTTCCTAAAGTCGATGTCGACGAAGGGCTCAAACTCGTCAAATCTACCGTCCGAGTCTTCATCATCCCCGGAGTAAATCTCCAGGTAATCTATGATATCAGAGGAGTTTTCAGGGATCCTGAAGAAGGATATGTCGTCATTGTTCATGGCCATGTGCATTGTTTTGATAAAGTCCGAGAAGGATTCGGTCCTGCCGATATTAAGCTGGGGGTTTTCGTCGGAGACCAGCCACTGTCTCAGCGCTTCAATCATGACGAGGAATTCCGGGTCCTTGACACCGTCGACCTTCCCCGAATCAACAAGAATGTCGTAAGACCATCCCCCTCCGAACTTATCGCCGATGGCCAGAGCATTCAGCTTGACCGGGTCATGTTCCCTGAGATAGTTCATAAAGGTGGTTTCGATGTTGATCCGGGATGCTCCCACCAGCGATATGGTGATGAGAATACCGACGACGATCAGCACCTTACGATAGTGAACAATGGAGCCCTTCGCCATCAGGGCTATGATTCGATCAACCATCGTTGTTATTACTTTGTCCTTTTTAAACAGCGCGGAAGGTCTTGTCCTCGGCAGGAGGACGAGAGAGGCGGGGATCAGTGAGCAGGATATAAATACGGCAAACATGACCCCGATGGCGGAGGCAATCCCCCACTCGCGTATGGCCGAGACCTGGCTGGTTGCCAGTGTCATGAAGGCGATGAAGGTGGTCAATCCGGCCAGGAGGATAGTCAGTGATATATGGGACATGGATTCAGAGAGTCCCGCACGCTTATCCATCTTGATGATGGAGTTGAAATCGGCGTAATACTGGTTGAGCAGGTGGATGGCATACGAACTTCCCACAGCGATCATCAGGGGGGGGATGGACACGCCGACCCCGGTGATCCGATATCCAATATACCCCATGAGGCCCAGGATCCACAATTCCGCAAGCCCGAGCGTGATGAATGGCAGCACTACCCCCCGGATTGACCGGAAATTCACATAAAAGACGATAACGACAACCAGTAAGACAAGGGGGATATTTCTGAACAGGTCCGAATGCATATACTCGTTCATCCACATATTCACAACAGGGACACCGGAGGATACAATGGTAAAATAGCTTCGGTAGCTGTCGGTGACCTCTGTCATCTCACGGATGGCCGGGTCCTGATCGTCCAGATTGATGAACTTGATGACGACGCAGAAATCGGTTATCTCCCCGGTCTGAGCGTCTCTGCTGTAGAGTCCCTTTTCGAAAGAGGGATTCCGCTCCAGCCTCTTTCTGAATGTGTCGATCTCCTGTTCCGACGAGGGGAGCACTCTCCTTCCGCTCTCATCCTTTTCGACAAGGTCGTACGTTTCAAGGGTGTCGTTTTCACCTTTGATGTCTTCCATCGTCAGGGGGGAAACGATCGTATCCACGACCTCCTTTTTCTTGAAATCCATGGAATGCAGGATCTGCCCGCGTAGCTTTTTGAGTCCGCGTTCGCTTATCAGGTCGGTTTTACCGGAGGTTCCGGTCTTTCTTGCGAGTAGTCTCTGGAAGGCGGGATCATCATCAAATGCCGCCATCAGATCGACGTACCGGGCCTCCCCCCGTGACATGATTGAATCGAACCTTTTTAGTCGTGAGTTCTCCCTCTCCTCGTTGAACTCTTTATATTCTTCCAGGTCGGTAAGGAGAAGATCGAGCTTTCGGAAAGTTTCAGCACTCCACAGATTATTGGAGGAAACGGCCATGATGGCAAACCGGCCATTATCGCCATAGATTTCCTTCAGTTTATTGTAATAGATATACTCTGAGTCATTCTTGGGCATGAAGGATTCGACGGAATTATCAAATTCCAGTTTGGTTATTCCGGGGACCAGCAATGCAGTCAGAATGACAAGCATGATCAATATGGGGATGGGTCTTCGCAAGACAAAATTGATGAATTTGTTCATATAAAAACCTGGCAGCCGACTTTCAGTATATTGCAGACATAAATTGCGTAATTTATATATATCTCAGTACAATGTCAAACGATTTATACCGGTTTGTCGGTTGTTGTAACTTTTCATTGATATTGTACCGAGGTATCATTGTGAGCTTTTCTCTCTTGCTTTTCCGGGTCAGGATACTCTAATATGGCCCTAATGTTGAGATTAATAATATTGAGGGTTTCCCGTTTTGATTTCCGGATCACAACTCCGGTCTCCTGAGCAGTTACAATCAGTATTCGAGTGAAAGGAATGAAAAATGAAGATAAGTAGTGTGGCGCAGATGAGAGAGCTGGACAGAACAGCCATTGAAAAATTCGGAATAGATGACAAACTGTTGATGGAGAACGCAGGTTTAGCCACATGCACTGTTATTCAGAGCGAGCTTGGCATAAAGGGAAGGAAGTTCATTGTATTCTGCGGTATGGGAAACAATGGTGGCGATGGCTTTGTCATTGCGCGGAAGATACATTCAAACGGCGGAGATGTCCGGGTGTGTATTATCGGTGAGCCGGATCGGTTAGCCGGTAGTGCGGGGATGAATCTTGATATCATCAGAAAGCTTCACCTGGAGATTGAGTTGGTCAGAGATGCCGCATCGTTAAGGGTGAACGTCTCCCACTGTGACGCGATCGTCGACGCTATCTTCGGGACAGGTCTCACGCGGGATGTTGAGGGTCTCCACCGGGATGTGATAGAACTGATAAACGCCAGTGGAAAACCGATCTTCAGCGTGGACATACCTTCAGGTGTCAATGGCGACACGGGAATGGTTATGGGCGCGGCAGTGAAGGCGGATTATACCGTTACATTTGGTCTTCCCAAAGCGGGAAACATGCTCTTCCCCGGATATGATATGTGCGGGAAACTGTATGTAACACACATATCTTTCCCCCCTTCACACTACAACGATGAATCCATACAAGTCGAAATAAATAGTACGCCGGAGATTCCACCGAGAGGCGCGGACGTCCATAAGGGAGATCTTGGTGATGTCCTCTTTATCGCTGGTGCCTCCGGCTATTTCGGGGCTCCCTATTTCTCAGCATATTCATTCATGAAGGCGGGAGGCGGCTATTCGCGTCTCGCGGCGCCGCGATCGATTACACCATTCATAGCAGGGAAGGCGAGTGAGATTGTTTTTGTCCCTCAGGAAGAGACGAGTTCGGGCAGTATTGCCTTCAAAAATAAAGATTCCCTGCTGGGACTTTCCGAGAAGGTGGATATGGTCGTGTTGGGTCCGGGCCTGTCGCTTGACGAAGAGTCTCAGGAGCTTGCGAGGGAACTCGCACGCGGCATCACGAAGCCTATGCTGATTGATGGTGACGGGATTACCGCACTGAGCGCGGATCTGCAGATTATCAGAGAGAGAAAGGCGCCTACCATCTTGACGCCACATCTGGGCGAGATGTCCAGGATTACATCTGTTGCTGTTGAAGATATAAGGGCAAACAGAATAGAGGTATTGCAGGGTGCCGCCGGTGACCTGAACGCGATCATAGTTATGAAGGGCGCACATTCGCTGATAGGTTTCCCCGACGGAAGAGTCTTTATCAACCTCAGTGGAAATCCGGGTATGGCGACGGCTGGATCAGGAGATGTGCTTACCGGTACGATTGCGGCCATGTTTGGATTGGGTCTCCCTCTTGAGGACGCTGTGAGAAAAGGCGTGTTCATGCATGGGTTTTCCGGCGATCTCGCTGCGGAATATGAAGGCGAAGACGGCATAACTGCCCAGGATATCATGGATTATCTGTCACTCGCGGTAAAGATGGATCGTGAAGGGTTGGATGAAGCCCTTCACGCAAAGTATGAGGGAAACGTTATCCTGTAAGGTCGGAGACTATCCGGGGATTTTTATGTTGAAGGCATACTGAAGCATGACATAGATCAGATACACCCCCAGCAACCATGCTCCCTGCCATTTTTTGAACCATCCTCCTTTGTTCATAAAGATAAAGGTCCTGAATGAGTAAAGAATGATGAGCATGGCGGGAAAATGGAATGCGAAGAAGTTCGGCGGTATGGAGAGCGGCTTGACCGCTGCCGCGGCCCCTATGACAAAAAGACAGTTGAGCACATCGGCCCCCACGACATTCCCGACCATGATCTCCGGGTGACCCTTTCGGATGGATGCCAGAGCTGTCATAAGTTCCGGTAATGAAGTGCCTAGGGCCACCATCGTAGCGGCTATGACATCATCGGGTACGCCGATCCGCAGCGCGATTTCCGACGCCCCCGGGACCAGTAAGCGTGCCCCGGCAACTATCAAAAACAATCCTCCGGCAATCATTCCCAGGCAGATTCCTGCTTTGGCAATCTCCTCATCACTATGGTTCTCTACGATCGAGGCCGTATCCTGTTTGGACCACCGGTAGGTCATGTACATATAAGCCGCGAGGAGGATCAGAAAGAAGATGCCCACCCATCTATGCAGCACCGGTCCTGACGGCATTGAAGCGAGGGCGTAGATGGAAATAATGACAAGCAGCGTGGCAGCCCCCACCTGAACCCAGCCTGTCCTGTCGAGGATAAAACGATTGACCGGAATGGGGGCGAGTATGCAGGCGAGGCCAAGGATCAGCCCGGTATCGGCAATGATAGAACCGACGCCATTGCCCAGAGCAAGGCCCGGATTTCCCATCCATGCCGCCATGACGGACACAAACGCTTCCGGCATGGTGGTGCCGAGAGAGATGATGGTCGCGCCGATTACGATCTTGGGAAGACCGGTTCGCGTTGCCAGTCCGACAACGCCGTCTACCATCCAGTCAGCGCCCTTGGAAAGGATCACTATACAGATGATGATTGAAACCAGAAGGAGAAGGGTAGGGGCCCCCGCCATCAGATTGCTAAGCGCATCAGCGTCCCACAGCCAGCGAAACGTGTCCATATAATACCACCAGATCTCATCAACAAACTCAGGTTAAGCGAAGTGGGTTAAAGCGCGGAATGCCTCATACACTGGAACCGCATAATGATAATCCTTCATTCGCTATCCTTCAATTATCTTTAACAATGGTCTTTTTGATACGATATTGCTTTCAACTTAACATGTTGGAGATTTATCAACTACTTTCATACCAAACTGAACGTTTTCTGACAATTAATATCTCGATCCCCTATAGAATTTTTAATCAGATAGGCCCTCTTCTCACTTCATGGAATTGGAGGTCGGTGGATGTGAGTGTGCTGTCCCGAGAAAATGTTCGGGTTTACCGGTGATGGGGTAGCGTCTTGCGTCTTTAAGGAAAATGTAATAGAGAAACGCTATATAAAGCGGTTTTATATATTAGTATCACAGGAGCTTAATGCTATGACAATCTCGAGAAAAATTGAAGGTTTTATGTCGAAGTCTTCCTGGATAAGGAGGATGTTTGAAGATGGAGCAAAGCTGAAAGAAACGTATGGTGCACAGAACGTGTTCGATTTCAGTCTCGGAAATCCGAATGTGGATCCCCCGGACAGGTTTAGGGAACTGTTAGTGGAAATTGCGGGGGAATGTACACCGGACGCCCATAAGTACATGCAGAATGCCGGTTATGAGCGGACGAGGGCTGAAATCGCGGCGCATCTTTCCGGTGAGCATTTGGTGAGCATGTCTCCGGAACATGTCATTATGACCTGTGGTGCCGGAGGGGCTTTGAATGTTGTGTTTAAGACACTCCTTGATCCGGGGGATGAGGTCATCATATCGAAGCCATTTTTTGTCGAGTACACCTTTTACGTCGATAATCATGGAGGCGTCCCCGTGCTTGTAACAACACATGAGGACTTTTCCCTGAATCTGGATGCTATTGAGAGTGCCGTAACAGAGAAAACAAAGGTGGTTTTGATCAATTCTCCGAATAACCCCACCGGAAAGGTCTATGACGAGGAATCTATAAAGGGACTTTCTCTCCTTATCGAGAGAAAAGAAAAAGAATTCGGCAAAGAGATATATCTCGTTTCCGATGAGCCTTACAGCACGATAACCTACGATGAAATACGGGTCCCCAGCATTCTCAAAGCCTGCAAAAACAGCCTCATGGTGACGTCATATTCAAAGAGTCTGTCTGTTCCGGGTGAAAGGATCGGTTATATAGCCCTTGCTCCTGGAATATCGGATATTGGCAGGCTTATCGGAGGGATTACCCTTTCTAACCGAATTCTCGGTTTTGTAAACGCCCCGGCGCTTATGCAGAGGATTGTGGGGCGGATGCAGGGCATATATGTCGATGTCGAGCACTACAGGAGGAAACGAGATTTGCTGTGTGAAGGTCTTTGGGCCGCGGGGTATGAGTTTGAAAAGCCCGATGGCGCCTTTTATCTTTTTCCCCGAACGCCGATAGACGATGATGTCGAATTTGTCCGCGCCCTTCAGGAGAAAAATATCCTTGTTGTTCCGGGGACTGGATTCGGAGGTCCCGGACATATCCGTATCGCTTACTGCGTTGACGATTCTACGATTATAAACTCGATGGATGGATTCGAGGCAGTAATGAAAAAATACAAAAAGAGTTAAGGAGGCATACGGAGGCTTACATGCAAGAGAATCGACCATGGGGATATTATCAGGTACTCTCTGATGAAGCGGATTATAAGGTAAAGAAAATTGTTGTCTATCCAGGAATGCGTTTGAGCCTCCAGAGACATCGCCAGCGTGATGAACACTGGTATATGCTGAGCGGAGAGGCCATTGTCACCATCGACAGCGAAGCTTTACATGTAAAAAGCGGACAATCGGTGGATATCCCAAGAGGTGCCCTCCATCGCATAACGAATTCAGAGACAGAGCCAGTAATGTTTATAGAGGTACAGACCGGCGACTACTTCGGTGAGGATGATATTGAGCGGTTTGAGGATGATTACGGACGGGTTTAAATCAGGCGGCTGATATGGAAACGGTGAAGATTACCATACTCGGGTCGGGAACATGCGTTCCCTCTCTTACACGCAGTTCTTGCTCTGTGCTCGTGGAGATCGGCAGCGCGAAGCTCGTTTTTGACATGGGCACCGGCACGATGAGACGTCTTCTCGAATCGGGTGTCACGATAGGCGAGGTATCCCATATCTTTTTCAGTCACCTTCATCCTGATCACACCGGTGAACTGATAAGTTTTCTATTCGCGAGCAAGTACCCGGAGGGGAGCCGGAGGCGCGACAGGATCAGGATTACGGCCGCCGTGGGATTTATGGATTTTTATGAAAGGCTGGAGGAAGTGTATGGGCGGTGGATGGAACTGGAAGAGGGGATTGTGGATATCTTTGAGTTGAGCAATTCAGGACAGGACTGCATGCAGCTCGGATTTTTGGATATAAACACCCTTCCCATGGATCATATAGAAAGCAGCATCGGTTACCGTATAACGACACCTGATAATACATCGATCGTTTATACGGGGGATACCGATTTTTGTGAAAATGCGGTACGGCTTGCCACGGATGCCGATTTACTGATATGTGAGTCTGCGTTTCCGGATGGAATGAAAGTTGACGGTCATCTGACGCCGTCTCTCGCGGGCAGGATTGCCTCCGAGGCCGGCGTAAAGAACCTCGTCCTCACTCATTTTTACCCTGATTGCGAGGGGATTGATGTCGGGGCTCAGTGCAGAAAGAGATACGACGGCAGACTTGTCTGTGCCGAAGATCTCATGCGGATCGAGATGAAAGACGGATATTGCAACCTGTTGTAATAGTGAACAGGGTATAAACATTCCTATGATTGAAGACTATCGGACAGGCTTACTACCTCTATTTCGCAGGGTCGATCGCATTAACCCCGGCATAGCAACTCCCGCCC
>CAZOHQ010000026.1:0-4781 GCA_964579455.1 uncultured Syntrophaceae bacterium
GCGGGGCGGATATATCGTGTGGGAGTCATCGAAGGGCGCACCGGAGGTCATCCTGATAGGCACCGGTTCGGAACTGCAGATAGCATTGGATGCCGGCAAAAGCCTGAGCGAAAAGGACGGCATCGCGGTCAGAGTGGTTTCACTTCCATGCTGGGAAATATTTGACGGGCAGCCGGAAGAATACAGGAAAAAGGTCCTTCCGCCGTCAGTGAAAATACGTGTGGCGGTTGAGGCGGGGATCAAACTGGGATGGGAACGCTATGTGGGTCTGGATGGCGCGGCCGTTGGCATGGACAGATTCGGGGCCAGCGCGCCCGCGTCGGTTCTGTATGAAAAATTCGGTATTACAGCGCACCATGTTGTGGAGATGGTTAAAAAACTTATCAAAAATATCTGAGGTATATACAGATGCCGATAAGCGGCTTGAGGATAAGCCCGGGCACATACGGAGAGTTGATAGAAAACGCCCTGACTGACCTCAGAAAAAACAGGGTGCTCGATCGTATCTGGTCCGGGGACTATCGCGTGTGGCAACCTGAGTCCGCCGGAATTGCAGACAGACTGGGCTGGCTGAGAATCACGAGGGAGATGCGCCAAAATACAGACCGGGTTCATCGTCTGGCGGATGATATACAATCGTGTGGCTATACGGATATTCTACTGCTTGGAATGGGCGGTTCGAGCCTTGCTCCGGAAGTATTCAGGAAATCTTTCGGTGTCTGTGATGGATATCCCAATCTGGACGTTCTCGACAGTACGGATCCGGGTGCCATCCTGCACCATGCGGACAGACTCGATCCCGCCAAGACACTGTTTATCGTCGCCAGCAAGTCCGGTACTACCACGGAGACCATTTCATTTCTAAAGTATTTCTACAACCGTATGTCTGATCGATTATCGGCAGAGGTGGCCGGAGATCATTTCATTGCCATTACGGACTCCGGTTCAATGCTTGCCGAACTAGCCGATCGTTACTCGTTCAAGGATACATATCTCAATGCGCCCGATATCGGCGGCCGTTTTTCCGCGCTTTCATATTTCGGATTGCTTCCCGCCGCCCTGATGGGAGTGGATATCAGGCGTATTCTTCACTCTTCGCTGGTGATGGAGAAATTGTGCAGGGAAAATGATCTGTCGATGGAAAGGGGCAATCCGGGGGGCATTCTGGGCGTAACCATCGGAACGCTGGCCCGAGCGGGCAGAGATAAACTGACCATTATCACACCGCCCGGTATGACCTCTTTTGGTAACTGGGTGGAGCAGTTGATAGCCGAGAGTACTGGTAAGGAGGGAAGATGCGTTCTGCCTGTAGTAGGCGAGCCTGCAGCACCGCCCGGAGTGTATGGTGATGACAGGGTTTTTGTGTATCTGAAGATGGCGGGGGACGATTCGCACGACAACGCGGTATCTGCCCTGGAGGAGGCGGGGGACCCCGTTGTAAGAATATGTATCGATGATCTGTACGATCTCGGGGGCCAGTTTTTTCTCTGGGAGATGGCGACGGCGGTTGCCTGCTGGTTTCTCAAAATCAATCCGTTTGACCAGCCCGATGTCGAGTCAAGTAAAATCCTGACGCGAAAGATGCTGGGGGACTATGCGAAAGATGGCCGATTTCCCGATGAAACACCGGTGTTGACCTGTGATGGAATATCTGTGTACGGTAAGCCACTATCGAAAAACATGGAAGGTATGCTGGAGACCTTTCTCGGAAAGGCAGAACCGGGGGCATATGTTGCTATTCAAGCGTATGTGGAACCGACCGATGAGATCGATTGTGCTCTGGGTGAGTTGAGAACGAGAATTCGTGACAGATACGGGTTTGCCACGACCGTCGGTTATGGCCCCCGTTATCTGCACTCAACCGGCCAACTGCACAAGGGTGACGCGGGCCGGGGCCTGTTCATCCAGCTTACCGCCGATGATGCGCGGGATCTGCCCATACCCGATGAGATGGGATCAGGAACATCATCCGTTTCCTTTTCCGTGCTCAAAAGGGCGCAGGCCATGGGTGACCGGAATGTCCTGCTGGCTTCGGGACGCCGTGTGATACGCTTTCACCTTGGCGCGGATGTCCCGGGTGGTATAAAAATTCTGACGTCCGCCATGTAGATTCGTCATTACTCATACTTCAACATTCAGGAGAAAGAAGAAAGAACTCTTTGCAGCTTCTGGCGGACTGAGACGACTTTGGTTGCCCGGAACAATGAAGAGAAGCTACCCCCCCTGCCCATATGGTAAAGACACAGAATGGTGCTTGATACCAGGGTAGTAATTCTTTGTTTTTCTTTCTTGTATGTTTTTGTTATAAGTTTTTACAGTATAATCAGATCAGAACAGGAATTTCCATAATGCAGGTACAGATTTTTCCATCTATAAATATCCCGTTGCCTCTAGACGCTATTTACAGACGTCTCGGTTACAAGAGGGGTATAACAAAGATTGACGAGCGCAAAAGGGAAGAGATAGAACGGCATATAGAATATGCGGCCTCTCTTGTCTCGTCGAAGGGGGCCGGTCTTAGGGTTCCCTTGGAGCGTGTGGACCCGCCGCTGGTTATCCTTAAGACTGGAGCTGATATAAAAAGCGCGAAACTCGCCAAATTCCTGAATGGGTGCAAAGAGGCCCTCTTTATCGGGACAACTGCCGGGGGCGCGGTAATGGACGCCATACGGGAAGATACCGAAGGGGGTAACCTGACTCGCGGTGTGGTTGTCGATGCGGTGGCAAGCGAGATGACGGACGCGGCGCTTGACTGGATTGTGGGATTTTTTAATCGCCTGCTTGCCAGGGAGAATGCCCGTCTCACCAAGGCGCGTTTTTCTGCCGGGTATGGTGATTTTCTGCTGGAAAATCAGGCGAAGATGTATGATATGCTGGAGCTCGACCGTATAGGAGTCACGATAAACGAAAACTTCATTCTCATGCCGGAAAAGTCTGTTACAGCCGTAGTGGGGATTCATGCGTAAAGGAGACACGGGTAAGATGCTACTGAAAGAGAAGATCAGAGAGAGAATAATCATACTGGATGGCGCAACGGGTACCGAGCTGCAGAAGAGGGGAATGCCCCCGGGTGTGTGCCCGGAAATCTGGTGCCTGGATAACCCAGATATCATCGGCGATGTTCATGCCGGTTACCGGGATGCCGGAGCGGACATTGTTTACACGGCCACATTCGGGGGAAATCGTATCAAGATGAGTCAGTATGGCTCTTATGATGTGGTTGAAATCAACAGGGAACTTACACTGCTGGCACGGCGCGCGGTGGGAGCGGATGTCTTACTCGCGGGTGATATATGTTCCACGGGACGGTTTGTCAGGCCCTTCGGAGATCTGGATTTCGAGGAGGCCATTGATGCCTATAAAGAGCAGGTAAAGGGACTTCTGGAGGGGGGAGTAGATCTCTTTGTCGTAGAGACCATGATGGATATCCAGGAGACCAGGGCGGCTCTTATTGCCATAAAGGAGATGACCGACAAATTTACCATTGTGACGATGACGTATGAAGAAAACGGCAGGACGCTTAACGGCACCGATCCCGTGACCGCCCTGGTAACTCTACAGAGCCTCGGCGCGGATGCCGTCGGCTGCAACTGCTCCACCGGGCCGGAAGAAATGGTGAAATTGATAGAGGCAATGAAGCGCTGGGCCACAATTCCATTAGTGGCAAAACCGAACGCGGGGATGCCCGAGCTGATCGATGGCGAAACCATGTTCGATATGAATGCGGACACGTTTGCCTCATTCGGCGCGGAATTTGTCTCGAAGGGGGTGAATCTCATAGGCGGGTGTTGTGGGACCACCCCTGAATATATCCGTAAGTTGAAGGGGGCGGTTGCCGGGTTACAGCCCGTCCAGCCGGTGAGAGATTCAATCAGCGCCGTCAGCTCCGCAAGATCGTCCGTTATACTCGAAGGGAAACGGACCCTTTCGATCGTAGGGGAGCGTATTAATCCGACGGGAAAGAAGGCCCTCCAGCAGGAACTCCTTGAAGGGAAGATGTCTCTTGTCCGAACCATGTCAAAAGAACAGGAAAAAAAGGGGGCATCGCTCCTGGACGTCAATGTGGGGATGCCGGGTATTGATGAAAAAGAGACGATGCTGGGAGCGATCGGGAACCTTTCCGTGGCCTCTGATCTGCCTCTGGTTATCGATTCCTCGAATATCGATGTGATAGAAGCGGCGCTTCGGTTATATCCCGGTCGTGCGCTTATCAACTCTATTTCCGGTGAGAGAACAAGGATAGAAAAACTATTGCCGGTGGCGGCGAAATATGGGGCCATGTTCATACTGCTTCCACTTGCGGGTGGCGATATCCCTGAAACAGCGGAGAAGAGGAAAAAGATTATAGAAGATGTGTTTGTAAAGGCCGCGGCCTTAGGCTTTACGAAGTCTGACTTAGTCATCGATGGTCTTGTCATGGCCGCGTCGTCCGATTTTAAGGCACCGATGGAGACCCTCAAGACGATTGAATGGAGCAGTGACGTCTTCAAGGCCAACACGATTATTGGTCTTTCCAATGTCTCCTTCGGGATGCCGGAGCGCTCATGGCTGAATGCTACTTTTCTTGCCATGGCGGTGTCAAAGGGCCTGACGATGGCAATCGCCAATCCCGGGGTGGAGGAGCTGATGAATGCCAAACTGGCGGGGGACGTGCTGGCAGGCAGGGACAGGGATGCCTCCAAATATATAAGTCATTTCTCACACGTGCCTCCAAAGGTGAAACAGAAAGAAACCCCTTCTCACAAGACACCCCAGGACGAGGTATCTCAGGCCATTCTTGA
>CAZOHQ010000026.1:4881-12807 GCA_964579455.1 uncultured Syntrophaceae bacterium
AGACGGTGTGGAGGCGGTCAGGGTGGTTGAAACACTGACCGCGTGACGGTATCATTCATTGCCGTTGCTGAGAATCGGGGAGTATCGCAGGGCAACACGGAAAAATCGGACTCATACATATATGAGACGCCCATACGTCATGGATATGGTGACGGAATATGAGATTGTTAGAGGACATAGTCCAGCCTGATGACCATGTCGCCTTTTGCCGGATTAAGGGACATCTGTGGGAAAAAGGATCAGTCAGGTCGGTATGATTTCCCCAAGGCTGTCGGCGGGGCTCCGGAAAGGGTCCCCAGTATCGATTTCATCCAGACTTTACTCCCAGTCGAGCCGATGGCGGACTTTTTCTGGACAAAATTAATAATCAACAGTGTGAAGATCATGAGAGGGAAGGGAGCAACCTGAAAAACCTGAGCCGGTATGGAGGGAAACCAGTTCTGAAAATATATGCCTATTACCTGTAGAAAAGCGAAAAAATAGGCACCTATGGCCGCCCGTACCGGATGCCATCCTCCGAAGATAACGAGAGCCAACGCTATCCACCCCGTGCCCTCGGCCCCCTGAGGGCGACCCCATCCCGGTTTTGTGCAGAGGGAAAAAGCGGCGCCCGCGAGCCCCACAAAGGCTCCACCGCAGACGGCGTACAGCATCTGTATCCTGGCGGGGTTTATTCCCCGGGCAAAGCTGGCCCTCGGATTCTCTCCCACGGCTCTCAGGTTGAGCCCCTGCGGTGTACGGTACATGTACCACCAGCACATGCCTATCAAAAGGAGACTGAGATAGACGGGGAAGGTGTGGCTGAAAAAAACTTTTCCAAAAAAAGGAATATCGCTCAGGAATGGAATTGGATGCTGAAGCACGCTGGGCCCCTGCATACGGGAATAGGGGTTGCCCAGAAAGTAGGCTAGGTCTCGCGTCATGAGTGTCAGGACAAATCCCACCGCCACCTGGGACTGGTTCAGGTAGATGCTGAAGACTGCCACGACGGCCGCGACGAGCGCCCCTACCAGCGCGGCACAGGCAAAACCCATGAGGGTACTTCCCGTCTCATAGGCAACGACAAAAGCGGTCATGGCGCTCAGGAGAATTGAACCGTCCAGAGAAAGATTTATGATGCCCGCCTTTTCTGTGATTGTTTCTCCAAGAGTTGCAAGCAGGATAGGGACAGCTCCGGCGACAACACCGGCCAGCAATATGGTTACATTGAACTCATTCATACTAAGACGATTCCTTCTTTTTTACACGCATTCTCCATGCGTGCATGGCAAGTGCCGCGAGCACGAGGGCACCCTGAATAACGCCACTCAGTGATGAGTCTACTTGGAGCATCATTGGAAGCTGGATGCTCCCGACATTAAGGCATGCAAAAAAGAAGGCGACTGCCGGAGAGACCCATACATTGTAGTTGGAAAGCATTACCACGAGAAGGGCCAGATAACCGTAGTTGCTCGATATTGCGG
Source organism: uncultured Syntrophaceae bacterium (assembly GCA_964579455.1). Lineage (GTDB taxonomy): Bacteria > Desulfobacterota > Syntrophia > Syntrophales > UBA2210 > UBA2210. The sequence continues at coordinate 6,345 of CAZOHQ010000026.1, forward strand.
GAATAAGACGGTGATATACGCCGGTTACCTGTATGCTCCCCGCGAGTCCGGCACATCCGCCGGCAAAAAACATGGCAATAAGCATGTACGTGCGGGGATTGAGATCAAACATGTGGGCCGCGTTCAAATTGCTCCCGATAGCCTTCAGGTACAGGCCGATTTTCGTATAGCGGAGCATCAATGCCGTTACGGCGATGGCAATGACGGCGAGGACGAGTCCAACGACTGAAAGACGCATGTAAGACACATAGGGAAGCCACAATTCACGGGGTAAAAGTTCCGTTCCGCTCATGGAAGCAATTCCGGGCCGTTTCCATGGACCGAAGATGAGCCACAGGATTATGGCCTGAGCGACGAAGTTGAGCCCCAGTCCCGCGAATATTTCATGAATGCCCCCTTTTGTCTTCAGATATCCGGCAAAGAGCGCCCAGATTCCCCCTCCGGCGATTCCCGCCGCAAAGGCTGCGCACAGATACAAAAGCGGTAGATGTCCATCCATGCCGAAGCGGAGGACTGAGGTTGTAAAAACGGCCCCCATCATGACCTGACCCTCAACACCGATATTCCAGAGATTGATCCTGAAGGTGTATAAGAGACCGCAGGAACAGAGTGTGAGAGGTATCCAGACGCTGATCACCTGACCCAGTTTGAGCCATGATCCCAATGATCCTTTGAAAATCTGGTAATAAGCGGAAAGAGGAGGTGCTCCGGCGAGCAGAAGGATGAGTGTTGTAAAAGAAAAAACAACAACCACGGTGAGTATCAGTTCACGGGAATATCGAAGGAAGGCCGTACGTTTTATGCTGTCGGATACGTTCATCAGTTCGCCTTCCCTACGATTGCCCGAGTCAGTTCATCGATATCTGTTTCGTCTTTCCTTACATCCTTTACAATCCGGCCGTTAAAAAAGACGAGAATACGGTCTGCTACCATGAAAATCTCATCAAGATCCGAGGATGAAAAGACAACACTTGTCTTGCGCAGGCAATACTTGTGGAGATGCCACCAGACCCAGTTTGCCGATTCGGCATCAAGCCCTCTGGTCGGGTTTTCAAGCAACAGCAGCTTGGAATCTTTTGATAGCAGGGAAAGGAGAAGACGCTGCTGATTACCGCCGGACAGACTTTCCACTACTGATGACGGTGTTCCCATGACGCGAAACTTTTTTATCTTTGCCTGTGCCGTTTCGGAAGCTTCGTGCCATTTTACAAAAAATCCGTCATCGTGATCCTGAAGCGCAAAATGTTCCGTAATGTTCAACCCCGGCATCAATCCCTCTTCAAGGCGGGAGGCCGGAAGAAAGACAACGCCGGCCTTTTTAAAGGCATGGAGGTTCTGTCCCTGTACCGCTTCTCCCATCCGTTCGATGGACCCCATCAATGGTTTTGCTATCCCCCCGGCAAGACGGAGAAAAACTTCCTGACCGCTCCCCCCCAAACCTGCGAGGCCTACCATCTCACCCTGCCTGATGCTTGTCGAACAATGTGAAAGACCTGAGCGGCCGCCGGAGCCGGAAACCTGTCTCATGGAGAGAATCATCTTACCGTATTCCACGGCGGTTCGAGACGGTGTGCCGGGGGGGACACCGAACATCATTTCCAGTATGGCACCCGCATCATAGGGCTGGTTTACCGACCCTGTTACCACTCCCTCGCGCAGGACCGTAACCGTATCACACAGCGCTTCGGCATCCTGCAGCTTGTGGGATACCAACAGGACACTTTTACCTTCAGAAGCAAGTTTTTTCAGGGCACCAAAAAGCGATTCCTTTTGCTCTCGTGATATCCCGGTGGTCGGTTCGTCTAGTATTAACACTTCGGCCCCAAGGGCCAGAAGCCGTACTATCTCCAGTTGCTGCCGTTCCCCTATGGTGAGCTTCTCTACCGCGCCGGCGGCATTCAGTGTAAAATTAAAATGATCGACAAGGAGCTCAAACTCTTTCCTGAAAGAATTTTTCCGATTTTTAATACCCCCTGCCTGGCCTACCATGAAGTTGTCCAGAACAGTCAAGGGAGGGAAATCAAGGGGCTCCTGATAGAGCATGCCGATTCCCAGCTTTGCGGCCTGCGCGGGGGTATGATAGTCACAGACAGAGCCATTCACCAGGATTGCACCGCTCGTTTTGCGGATATATCCTGAGAGAATCTTCATTAACGTGCTTTTCCCGGCGCCGTTTTCGCCCAGTATGCCATGTATCGTACCGGGTTTGACGGTGAGGGTTATCCCGTTATTGGCCTTTGTAAAACCGTAATGTTTGTGAATATCCCGTACATCGATATGCATCGGCTATGATCTCGATCTGCGATATAAGGCAAAAGTGCAGAGGGCATGGGAACGCCGTCTGCACTTATTATATGAGCACGCTGAAGACTAAAGCATACTTATCTGCTTTTTTCCATCTTCAGTCTTCAGCCATATCCTTCATACTCAGTTTCTATTTTGAGCTGCTCTGTCCGGTCATTCCCTGTAACAGTTGCTTCATGTACCAGATCTGTTGATCCGTGGCCACTTCACCGGCTTTGAGGTACGTGCTTCCATCCTGATAGGAGAGAGGTCCTTTGAACAAATTCACGCTGCCCGTTCCAAGATCACGAGTGAAAGCCGTGAGGGCGTTTCCTGCTGAAGTTGAAAGCGCGTCTCCCCTGGCAAAACCCACCGTAGTCGTGTCGGGATCGTTGATGTCTTTCCAGTCTGGGCCGAGCCAGATCCATTCAGATTTCCAGTTTCCCGACATGCAACTTTTGATCTGTGCAGCATAACCGGGTCCCCAGTTGAAATACGGAACCCCGAGACAGACGCTGGAAGCGCTTCCACATGCGCCTATGTAATCGTAAGGAATGGCCCAGACCTCTTTCCCCGCCCTTCTTTTTTGCCCGGCGACCACGATGGCTTCTGTTGTATCTATCCCGGAGATGACAATATCATGCCCCGTGTTAAAGAAGTTTTGAGTGACCTGGGTGGGGTCAGCGGTAACGCCGGGGATATTGAACCAGAAACCTATCCAGGTAACTTGAAACTTCAAATCTTTCGGGTCTTTCTTGAGGACCTTTTCCCAGGCGTATCGTGCGCCCAGATAGCAGGAACAGGCAAGCCGCCTGGTCTCATCGTTTACCAGAGGTCCGAGATATCCGATCTTCCCGGTTTTTGTTGTCATCGCTGCGGAAAAACCTCCCATCATTCTGCCGTATTCCATCCGGCCAAAGAGGTTGGCGAGGTTCTTCGGCGCCTTCCCGGTCAGCACATCATCCCCGGAGACATGAAGAAAATTGGTATCGGGATGCATAAGGGCCGCTTCCCGTATTCCGTCTTTCATGTCATCCGAATTCGCGATAATGAGTTGTGCGCCCTTTTCCACCATGTCGTCAACCAGTTGAGGTATGGTAACGCCCGGGCGGTCCGCCGGATTGACCTTGTCGATATAAATCATCTTTGTACCGGGCACCTTTTTTTGAACGTATTCGCCCCCCTCGTAATGTGCCTGACTGTACCCGTGGTCGTTATAGGGCCCGACAAGAAGCAGACCGAATACAAAGGGTTTGACCGCACCAAAAGCGACCGTGGATGTAATACATGGGACAGAAATAAAGAGACATACCGTACATAAAAGCAAGATAGACTTTTTAAACATGGTTTCTTACCTCCCTATTGTAATTGGTTCATTTTCTCGACGTCATACCTTTAAGTGGTGCGGTTAGTCAAGGGGGGAATATGTGGTCTGAAGGATTCTTGACATTTAATCGGATAGAGGTTACAAAAATCAACAGTGTAGCGTGATTTTTATCCGTCTCGAGAAGTATTTTCAATGCGAGGCGCGGCATACGTAGAAAAGACGATGTCCTCCTTTATCGAACTCGGAGATTCCCTGTAACTTATTGCGGGTAGCTTCAATAATAATTTTTTCCAGAAGGGGAATAGTTGTGGTATCAATGCTCAATATTCCCTCAACCATTATTATAGACGGCGGCGCCAGCAACGAAGCGGGTGCGCAGTCAAAAAAGATGAACGCGAAAAAGGTGCTTCCGGTCATCGACTCGTTCATGGTCAGTACCGGTCTGGCGGGAAAGATCGCCTTGGGAAGCCCAGGCAGCAATCCCATCGTTTCAACGGCAGAAGAAGTAGTGGAACTCTATCATCAGGCCTGGTAACAGCTTACAGGTCTCACCCCCCCTGTCTCAGGCGAGGGCAGGGAGTCGGGGCCATGGCGATGAAGATAACACACAAATTAATGCTCGGATATCTGATTATGTCCGCACTGATAATCTGTGCCGGGTATCTCTATATTAAGATATACAACGACATCAAGCTGAAGGTTGTAAAACTGAATAAATATTCACTCGTTGAATCGGGGGCATCGGACGAAGTACTTCTCGTAATGGAAAGATGCCAGGAATCCGTTCAGGACCTGGTAAACAAGAAATACAGGATCATCTATACATTTCCGGACAAGAGCCAGCACAGGGATGTTTTTGACCGGGAACAGAAGAATATCAAATCGAATCTGCAGAGACTGGAACATTTTCTTTCAGCCACCATAGAACCGAATCTGACCGATATACCACCGGTGGGAGAAGGAGACATTCGCAGAGCAGACTATATTGACACTATTAATGACGAAGACCTTCAGAGATGGATCAGCCTCCGCAAACGAGACTTTTATTACCACTGGAAGTACCTGTCGCACTTTATCAATCTCTCGGACAAAGTGCCGAACCAGGCCTATGATTTTTTCAGAAAAACCCTTGAACCACATTACAGAAAGAACATATATCCCGTTATTAACAGATATAGAGAAAAAACCCAGGAGGAGATGGAGGTACACCTCTCAAAAATCATAGATGAATCCATTCCCAATGCCACACTCATGATAATCGTCCTGACCATGGGCACAATATTTACCGTGGTCATTATGGGATACTGGATTTCCCGATCCGTTTCAAGGCCCATAAACAGGCTGGCCACAGCGGCGCTTGATATAGGCCGGGGACAACTGGACACCCAGATAGATATCACCTCCTCGGATGAAGTCGGCGTACTGGGAAACGCGTTCAATGAGATGGCACACAGTCTGAGCAAGACGACGGTCTCAAAATCATACGTGGATAATATTATCAAGTCCATGCTCGACACTCTCATTGTTATCGATCCTGATGGAAAAATCATCAAGGTCAATCAATCGGCACTCAATCTCCTTGGATACGAACGAGATGAACTCGTCGGGAAATCGATACAGGAAATAATCCCGGACGAGGTGTCAACGGGCGATTCGGCAATTAACACACTGGTATCAACGGATGCCGTCGTCAACATGGAGAAGACCTATCTTACAAAGGATGGGAAAAAGATACCCGTTCTCTTTTCAGGTGCGGTGATGAAGAATGACGGCGGCGATATTCAGGGAATCGTATGTGTGGCCAGGGACATCATCGAACGTAAAAAAAGTGAGATGGTCCTTCAGAAAGCTCATCGTGAGCTGGAAAAGCGGGTAAAGGAAAGGACGGTCGATCTGTCAAGGGCGAACGACCAGTTGTTGACGGAAATTGATGAACGTAAAAAGATAGAAGCCGCCCTTATAGATTCCAGAAACGAACTGCGCGTCCTCTCATCACATATCCTTACGGCGCAGGAAAAGGAGAGAAAAAAGCTTTCTTACGAACTTCACGATGATCTCGGACAGTCCCTGTCTCTGTTAAAAATGCAGATCAGCTCCATTAGAAGAAAACTGAGCGGGGATCAGACAAAATTAATAACGGAATGCGATGAGATGCTCGCGTATATTCGCTCTGTTATCGAAAACGTGCGGAGGCTTTCGAAGGACCTCAGTCCCTCGATACTCGAAGACATCGGACTCTCAGCGGCAATACAGCGGCTCATTGACGACTTCATGAAATATTGTACTATCGGTGCGGATATTGATATCGAAGAGATCGACGACTTCTTCTCATCCGAGCAGCAGATTATTATTTACAGAATCTTTCAGGAAATCCTCACAAATATTGAGAAACACGCCGAGGCAAACCGTGTATCGGTCATTATAAAGAATGTCGGCGGATCGATCTTTTTTACGGTGAAAGACAACGGAAAGGGTTTTAAGACAGAGAGACGTTCCGGTAAATATTCATCAAGTAAGGGGATTGGCCTGGCAGCCATGCAGGAACGCGCGCGGATGCTGGACTCATCCTTCAACATAATGAGCAGGGAAGGCATGGGAACAGAAATAACATTTTCTGTTCCCATTGACGGAGAGGTCAATCAGTAATGGAACCCTACCGCATCATACTGGCCGATGACCATAAGATGTTCCGTCTGGGAATAAGGAAGATCCTTGAGGAACTTGATGATTTAACCGTCATAGGAGAGGTGAACGACGGCCTGGAACTTCTTCGCATGTTAAAAAAGATGACCCCCCATATGGTCATTCTTGATATATCCATGCCGAACATACGGGGAATCGAAGCCACGCGCG
>CAZOHQ010000027.1:0-12143 GCA_964579455.1 uncultured Syntrophaceae bacterium
CCCGGAGTATTCTTGATACGGTCGCCGGAGATATGGGTGCCTCCATGATAGATTACGATGAGAATATCTCCAAGATATCCATAGTCGGAGTCGGTATGCAAACCCAATCCGGTGTCGCGTCGAAGATGTTTGCGGCCCTTGCGAACGAAGGGATAAATATACTGATGATCAGTACTTCCGAAATCAAGATATCATCCGTTATAGAAGCCAAGTATACGGAACTTGCCGTCAGGGTTCTGCACGACGCCTTTGGCCTTGAGCAGGAAAACGGAAACATTTGTTGAACATCTTGTTAAAAAGATGAAAGAGAAGACCCTTGTAAGGAGGCAGCTATACGGGGCTGTCGGCATTGTTGTCGTGGTGGTGATCGGCTATGCCGTCAGGGATATTATCCAATATGTGCGTTTCTTTGGAACACCTGCTATCTGTAGTGAATATGAAACCTCCGGCATTATAGTGGGGCTTACCGGAGATGAAAATCATGGCGGGTTCTATTTCCTCCCGCAAAAGGCAACGGTTTACGATCTTTTCAGAAAAGAAGGACTCAGGGAATTTGCAGAATTCAGGGGATCTGATCTCGCCACGGCCCTTCACTCCGGGGACAGGGTTGTTTGTGACAGAATTCGATATCGGTTAACCATTGGCGATATAACCATTCCTGCCAGACTCGCCCTCGGAATGCCTATCGATCTCAACGTGGCAACGCTTGAAGATCTTGTCCTTATTCCCGGAATAGGGCGAAAAACGGCATCGGAAATAATAAAAGTGAGAGAAGGGGAGGGGGGATTCCCAAGAGTTGACTCACTGAAACTGATAGATTGTATGGGAGCGAAAAGATATAACAGTATAAAAGATTATCTGTATATTAGGTCTTCTTATCCTTGACAGAGAATGACTATAGTGATACTTCAGCAAAAAAAAGTCGGGGCGTAGCGCAGTCTGGTAGCGTATCTGAATGGGGTTCAGAGGGTCGGAGGTTCAAATCCTCTCGCCCCGACCATTATATCTAAGAAACCGCCGTTGCTGGCGGTTTTTGTTTAGGAACTACCATCCGGACGTCACGCGCTTCGCTGTTGACAATCAGTCATGCAATTACTATTATAGCAATGCATTTGTGGATTGCGAGAGTGGCGGAACTGGAAGACGCACTGGACTTAGGATCCAGCCCGCGAAAGCGGATAGGGGTTCAACTCCCCTCTCTCGCACCAAAAGTTGTGTAATAACAGATGAGGGTGGGAATCGAATTGTGATGACTACCTGATGTGCAGGTTGTGTTTATAGTATGATACATGCTTATATACTTGCCAAATACCTCAAATTTGCCAAAGGAGCTAACGAGTGGAAGATATGGTTACTGAAGTAAAGATAGAAGATATCAGTTCTGTGAAAAAGAAATTGTCTTTTGAAATCCTTTGGACCGATGTGAAGAGAGAACTTGATTCAGTGTACAAAACTGTGGGCAGGAATGCCAAGATCAGGGGATTCAGGCCGGGCAAGGTTCCAAGAAATGTTCTTGAATTGCACTATGGGAAGCATGCGGAAGAAGAGGCGATCTCCAATCTGATTACAAAACACTATACCGATGCCGTTGAAAAAAACAATATTCTGGCGGTGTCACAGCCGGTTATAGATCAGAAGGGCATAACGAAGGATGAGAATTTTCTCTTTGACGCCACCGTTGAAATCCAGCCGGTAATTGATCCCAAGGACTACGCAGTCCTTGATCTGGAAAAAGAAGAACTCGATATTACCGAGGCTGATATCGAAGCGAGGCTCAATCAGATTAGGCAGATGTATGCCACCCTTGAAGATGTCGAAGCTGACAGGGCGCTTGTAAATAATGATCTTGCCGTGATTGACTTTGAGGGGAAACTTGATGGAGAAGTGCGCAAGGAACTGGTATCTAAAGATCACTCACTCGAGATAGGTTCAGGAAGTTTTGTTCCAGGATTTGAGGAACAGCTGGTGGGCATGAAAAAGGGAGATTCAAAAGATATCACCGTAACATTCCCGGAGGATTATGGCGCGAAGGATATGGCCGGAAAGGAAGTGTCGTTTTCGGTAACTCTTAAGAATATTCGCGAAAAGATATTGCCCGAGCTGAACGAAGAATTTATAAAGAACTTCGAAAAATATGAATCTTTGGAAGGCTTGACGAAGGATATAAAGAAGTCGCTTGAAGAAGAGGGTGAAGCAAGAATAAAAACAGACCTCCGGAATGCTATAATTGATAAACTCTTGGAAAATAATGAATTCGAAGTGCCTTCCGCCTGGGTGGAACGGCAGGTCTATACCATGATGCTGGATGCACGTCAAAGGATGGTGCAGAACGGCATGCCGGACGATAAGGCATCTGAAATAAGTTACAATCTGCACGATGGATTTAAAGATCAGGCTGCAAGGATTGTCAAAGCGTCTTTTATATTGCAGGAGATTGCGAAGAAAGAGTCGATCGAAGTAACCGAGAAAGATATTGACGCCAGGCTGAATATCCTTGCTCAAAGATACGCGCAGGATTATGATTCCATAAAGAAGGCCTATGAAACCAATAATATGGAAGATCGCCTTAAGGACGAATTGCTCGATCAGAAGGTCATGGATTTTATCGAAGAGAAGGCTCATATAACCTTTGTCAAAAAAGACAAGGGAAAAGGAGAAAAATAATGGCTCTCATTCCTATGGTAATTGAACAGGACGGCCGGGGAGAAAGGGCTTTCGATATATATTCCAGGCTTTTAAAAGATAGGATTATATTCCTTGGATCGGCTATTGATGATGAAGTATCAAATCTTGTCATAGCCCAGATGCTGTATCTGGAATCAGAAGATCCGGAGAGAGATATCTTTTTTTATCTGAATACTCCCGGCGGTGTTGTGAGCGCCGGTCTTGCCATATACGATACGATGCGCTACATAAAACCCCCCGTCAACACTGTCTGTATGGGACAGGCGGCAAGCATGGGAGCGCTTCTCCTCGCGGCCGGCGAAAAGGGAAAAAGATGTGCCCTGCCCAATTCGAGGATAGTCATACATCAGCCCCTAGGCGGTTCTCAGGGACAGGCAACCGATATCGGTATTCAGGCAAAAGAGATATTGAGATTGAAGCAGGACCTGAATAACATATTGGCGGAGCACACCGGTCAACCTGTTGAAAAAGTTGAACAGGATACAGACAGGGACTATTATATGACAAGCAGCCAGGCCAAAGAATATGGTATAATTGACGAGATTATTGTAAAAAGGGCTTCTGATAACAAACAGAAGGAGACTTCAGGTGGCAAGAAAACGTGATGATGGTGTGGAGGGGCTGCTATTCTGCTCCTTTTGCGGGAAGACACAGAACGAAGTAAAAAAACTGGTTGCCGGTCCAAGCGCTTATATATGTGACGAATGCATAGAGCTTTGCAAATGTATTGTTGAAGAGGACGGCACCCGGGGAGTAGAAAACTCCAAAGAGGATATCCCTCAGCCTAAAGATATCAATAAATTCCTGGATCAGTATGTCGTGGGACAGGAAAGAACAAAAAAGATCCTTTCCGTTGCCGTTTACAACCATTATAAAAGGTTGTTCTCGGATATTGAGCTTAATGATATTGAGCTCCAGAAGAGCAACATTCTCCTGATCGGCCCCACAGGATCAGGGAAGACCCTTCTGGCAAGGACTCTGGCACGGATGCTGAATGTGCCCTTTGCAATTGCTGACGCTACGACACTGACTGAGGCCGGATATGTGGGGGAGGACGTGGAAAATATTATATTGAGCCTTCTCCAGAACGCAGACTATGATGTACGCAAAGCATCTCATGGTATAGTCTATATAGACGAGATTGACAAGATATCGAGGAAATCCGGCAATCCTTCCATTACCAGAGATGTATCCGGTGAAGGAGTCCAGCAGGCCCTTCTGAAGATAATAGAGGGAACTCTGGCCAATGTGCCTCCCAAGGGGGGTAGAAAACACCCACAACAGGAATTCATTCAGGTGGATACAACCAACATCCTGTTTATATGCGGGGGGGCATTCAATGGATTGGAAGATATTATTGAAAAGAGACTGAACTTCAGTTCCATGGGATTCGGGGCCGAGATCAAGAACAAAAAAGAAAAAAACATAGGCGAAACACTGTCGGAAGTCCGACCGGAAGACCTCTTGAAGTATGGTTTGATACCCGAGTTTGTGGGGAGACTCCCGGTGATCAGCACTCTTTACGACTTGGTTGACGCGGATCTGGTAAGGATACTGGTGGAACCCAGGAATTCCATAGTAAAACAATATAAAAAAATGTTTGAGATAGAGGGCGTAAAGCTTGTCTTGACAGACGGTGCCCTGAGAGCCATAGCAAAACTGTCTGCAGACAGAAAATCCGGCGCAAGAGGTCTTCAGGCTATCATGGAAAACACCATGTTGGATATCATGTATGATATTCCTTCGAGAAGCGATATAAAAGAATGCCTCATAAGTGAAGATGTGGTGTTGAGCGGAGAGAAACCGATTCTCGTTTTTGAAACAACTCCCGATCCGGAAGAAGATAGCGAACAGAAAAAAACAGGATGATAAAAATATATGTTTGATTTTAATAAAAGCAAAGAAGAAACAAATAAAGACCGGCTTATGATCCCACTGCTTCCATTGAGGGATGTGGTCGTGTTTCCTCATATGATCGTTCCTCTTTTTGTGGGAAGAGAAAGATCAATTAACGCCCTGGAATCTGCCATGCGGCATGAGAAAGGAATATTCCTGGCTGCGCAAAAGAGCGCCGAAATTGATGAGCCCGTGGAAGATGACGTATACACAGTGGGTACCATAGGGAATATCATACAGCTGTTGAGGCTTCCTGATGGAACGGTGAAGGCGCTGGTAGAGGGAGTAAAAAGGGGCGTAATAAAGGGCTATATACCCAACGAAGAGTTCTATATGGTGGATGTTGAGGAACTGAGTGACGAATATTCTCCTGAATCTGATACGAAGATGGAGGCGCTTATAAGAAATATCGCGGATTCTTTTGCACGGTATGCGAAGCTCAGCAGAAAAGTTCCTCCTGAGATGATGGGACCCACGTCATATGCGGATGAACCGGCAAAGTTTGCCGATACAATCGCGGCATCTATGCACGTCAAACTGGATGAGAGACAGAGGGTGCTGGAGACTACCGATCTTATTAAAAGACTCGAAAAGATATATGCTCTGCTGATGGCGGAGATTGAGATACTGGAAGTCGAGGGGCGTATAAGAAAACGTGTCAAGAACCAGATGGAGAAAACCCAGAAGGATTACTATCTGAATGAGCAGATGAGGGCCATTCAGAAAGAAATGGGTGAAGAAGACAGTTTTAAGGGCGAGATAAAGGAGCTGGAAAAGAAGCTCAAAGAAAAGAAACTTCCTGAAGAGGCCCATCAGAAAGTTGAACAAGAAATGAAGAAGCTGAAGATGATGTCTCCTATGTCTGCCGAAGCAACGGTGGTAAGGAATTATATAGACTGGATATTCGCGCTGCCCTGGTTTGAAAAGACAGAAGACAAAAAGGACCTCAATGAATCTGAGATGATCCTGGAGGAAGACCATTATGGTCTCAAGAAGGTGAAAGAGAGGATACTTGAATACCTCGCGGTTCAGATTCTGTCGAAAAAGAAAAAAGGCTCCATACTTTGTTTTGTCGGCCCTCCGGGTGTGGGAAAAACCTCTATAGCAAAATCGATTGCCAGGGCCACCAATAGAAAATTTATCAGATTGTCTCTCGGAGGTTTGAGGGATGAGGCAGAAATACGGGGACACCGGAAGACATATATAGGCGCCATGCCGGGGAAGATTATCCAGCTTCTGAAGAAGGCGGGTTCGAGCAACCCTGTATTCTGCCTGGATGAGATTGATAAACTGAGTACCGATTTCAGGGGAGATCCTGCATCGGCGCTTCTGGAAGTTCTGGATCCGGAACAGAATATCGCCTTTAATGACAATTATCTCGAAATCGATTATGACCTTTCCGATATTATGTTTATCACAACAGCCAATGTCCTCCAGACGATACCTGCCGCTCTCCAGGACCGAACCGAAGTGATACGTATCGCTGGATATACCGAGCCTGAGAAACTGAATATCGCCGGGAAATATCTTGTTGCGAAGGAACTCGATACGAACGGTCTGACCGAACAGAATATCGTCTTTTCGGATGGGGCACTGTTGACTATCATACGGAAATATACGCGGGAAGCCGGAGTGAGAAATCTTGAAAGGGAGATAGCATCCATCTGTAGAAAGGTGGCCAGAAGGATCGTCACCGATAGAAACACCAAAAAGATAAAAGTGACATCAAAGTCTGTAGAAAAATATCTTGGTATACCGAGATTCAGGTTTGGGGAAATTGAAGACAAGGATAGTGTGGGACTGACGGTTGGTCTCGCGTGGACGGAAGTTGGCGGTGAATTGTTGACAATAGAGTCTTCTGTACTCCGGGGAACAGGCAAGCTTACGCTGACGGGGAAATTGGGAGATGTTATGCAGGAATCCGCTCAGGCCGCGCTTACCTATGTCAGATCAAGGGCGAGTGACCTAGGATTAGATGAGAATTTCTATAAGAAAGTGGATGTTCATGTCCATGTTCCGGAGGGTGCTATTCCAAAAGATGGACCGTCCGCGGGAATTGCCATAGCTACATCAATGGCCTCCGCGTTCCTCAAAAGAAAAGTGAGAAACGATCTTGCAATGACGGGAGAAATCACCCTGAGGGGAAGGGTGCTTCCCATTGGCGGGCTGAAGGAGAAATTGCTGGCAGCTCATCGCGGGCATATCAAGACGGTTATTATCCCAAGTGAAAATGAAAAAGACCTTGCCGATATACCAGCAAATGTTCTGAGGAAACTCGAGGTGATTTTTGTAGAGAATGTGGATGAAGTCCTGAAGAGGGCGTTTGTCCCGGAAGACAAAGAAGAAATATACCCATATAAAGCGGGATCTGTCACAGGAGAGGGAGAAATGCGTATCAATGCCTAAATATTACTTGACAGAACCCTCTTTTTTGTTTAGGTTGCCAACTTCGGTTACAGGAAATTGAACAAGTATGGGCGGGTAGCTCAGCTGGGAGAGCGCCACGTTTACACCGTGGATGTCACAGGTTCAAGTCCTGTTCCGCCTACCATATTGCGGGGTCGTAGTTAAGTCGGTTATAACGCCGGCCTGTCACGCCGGAGGCCGTGGGTTCGAGTCCCATCGACCCCGCCATAAAAATCTAAGGGAGATAGCATATGTAGCTATCTCCCTTTTTTGTACCGTTTCGGGTACTAAAGTATCAGAAAGCAATTCCATAGCAGACCGTTTTATCATATTCAATCACAAGGGGTGACTCAAACGTTTTTTGATCCCAGTGGTCCACATCGTTTTAGCAGAAGGTCAACGATTACTGCTTAAAAGGCTCATCGTAATATTTCCATAATATTTCTTGACAAGATATCATAATGGAGTTAATGATTTACACATTATATTGATTTTGAACACATCAGATGTGCTTTTGAACAGCTGTAACCATGGGGGGATTATGGTCTGATTATCTAAAGCTCTGTTTCTCGAAATGAGAGATGGGGCTTTTGTTTTTTTGTGAACAGATTAGATTAATATTGCGGTCGACTGGAAGGAAGAGAGAGTACTATGACGTATTCAGGTTTCTATCAGTAACCATATAAACACCGGTATATGCGTTGTTCCGACGTAGATATTCTTATTGTAGAAGGTGACATTTTGTTTGTTCCAAAAGTATCATTCAGAGTTTCGTCAATAATAATCAATTCATATTTCAAAATATATTCAAAGATAGTTGAACTATGCGAATTATCCTTGCCAAATTACGGGATGCTATTTGTTTTTGAAGACAAAAGCGTCACTTTCCGTATTAAGCCAGATACAAAACAAGCGGAAGCAGGATATGCCGACTTCCAACAAATGTATAATTAAGGTGCCGGATGACCACGTGTATCGGATTTATCTGACCCATTATCGTGGTGCGTTGATAAGATCCGGTACAAGTGTTTTCATGTCGCTATTTGCCATTGGGGCCTATCTGCTTCAGGCCATTACAGCAACAGCCCTGATAGGAATTAGTGTTGCGATAGTTTTTTTGTGTCTAATGAACCCTCCTCTTCTATTGTTGCTAAAGCACAGTAAGAGCCTGCACTTTTCAAATGTTATATCTTTTGTTGTGCTTTTTCTCGAAATCACTTGCTATACAATAGTAATTTATTTTTTAGGCGGTATTCAAGCCCTGTGGTTGAGTCCCATATATGCTCTCTTGATTAACTATACTGGGATAGTTGGGTCGCGGCTTCCGTATATCGTCGCGACTTTATGTTGGATTGTGTTGGCTTCGGCGGTTACCATTGAGTACTTCGGGATTATTCCTTCCCAGTACCCAGCCGAATATTCCAAATTGCTGGGGAAACATCAAATAGCCATTATTGTAACTGTAACTGCCTTTCTATATGTTGTGGCATTCGTATCCGCCTACATAGGTAATTTGCTTAGCAAAGGAAAAGAAGAACTGAAACTCTCAAATCTTGAGCTGGAACAGAACTCCATAAAACTCAAAGAGGCTGAAAAGGAATTACGTCGGTCTTATGTCGAACTGGAGAAACGGGTCGAGGAAAGAACCGCCCAGTTGGCAACGACAAACGAAAATTTGAAGCAGGAGATTGCTGACCGAAGGCGGGGCGAGAAAGCGTTGAGGGAGAGTGAGGAGCGTTATCGTGCATTGTTTGAAGACAATCCCATCGAGACCTTCGTTGTGGACAAGGACGCACGCATAATCATGTACAACAGGGCCAGAAGGACATCCGGCGGGAGGATGCCCCGTCTTGGAGACGTGATGTACAGGGATTATGCAGCTAGCCATGCCATCGATATGTATCAGAAGTTGATGGACTGTATAACGCAAAGGAAATCAAGGGATTTCCTGGATCAGAAATATCACGATAAATACATGGACATCAGGATGTCTCCCTTGGAGGAGGGAGCCATTATTACGATGATTGACCAGACCGAAAAGAGGAAGCTGGAAGAGCAACTCCATAGCGCTCAGAAAATGGAGGCCATGGGTCTTATGGCTGGAGGCATCGCCCACGATCTGACCAACATTCTATCGGGGATTGTAAGTTATCCTGATTTGATCTTGATGGATTTGGCGGAAGATAACCCGCTCAGAAAACCGATAGAGACCATACAAGAATCAGGAATGAGGGCTGCCGAGGTGGTGTCTGAGCTACTGACCATAGCCAGGGGGGTCGCTGGCCATAGAGATGCTTTGAACCTCAATACTGCGGTCGAGGAATATCTGGATTCGGTTGAACACAACCAACTTGCAAAATACCGACAATCCACGACCTTTAAAACCCAACTTGACTCCGATGTATTGAAGATAAAAGGTTCACAAACCCATTTACGGAAGATTTTGATGAATCTGGCCACAAACGCATCCGAGGCCATTGAGGGTACTGGCACTGTCACCATAGCAACCAACAACAGGTACCTGGACAAACCTCTGAAAGGGTATGAAGACGTAAATACAGGGGAGTATGCCGTGCTGAGTGTGTCAGATGACGGCATTGGTATATCCCCAGAAGACCTGCAAAAAATTTTTGAGCCATTTTATACTAAGAAAGTAATGGGTAGAAGCGGAACAGGTCTGGGACTGGCCGTTGTATGGAATACCGTTCAGGATCATGACGGGTACATAACCGTAACGAGCAGCAATAAAGGGACCATGTTCGAGCTCTATTTCCCCATTACCAGAGAAGATGATGTTTTAGAAAAGGAGGAGGTCAGTTTGGAGGATTACATGGGGCATGGTGAGAGTGTCCTGGTGGTTGATGACGAAGAGAGACAAAGATGGATTGCATGTGACCTGCTGAACAGATTGGGCTACCGCTCTGAGGCCGTCACCGGAGGCCAGGGAGCAATTGAATATATAAAAGAACAGCCGGTGGATCTTATTGTTCTGGATATGGTCATGCCCAGGGGGATAAATGGACGTGAGACCTACGAAGAGATAATAAAAATATGTCCTGGCCAGAAAGCGATCATAGCGAGCGGATTTGCCGAAACAGGGGAAGTGAAAAAGGCCCAAAGGCTCGGCGCGGGCAAGTACATAAAGAAGCCATACACTTTGCAGAAGCTGGCTGTTGCCGCAAAGGAAGAACTGGCAAGGCAGGGGCATCGCAATGGGAAGAATTCGGCATCAGGTTCTAACATTCAGATATATAGTGAAAATTTTTCAAAAAGCTAATCATGGTTTTGAAAGGATGCGCTAAAGAACGGTGTCTACAAAGTATCAAAAACTTTCCATTTAGAAATTAAGCTATTACCGCTTGAGAGCTTCACCATGATATCTCACTTACAGTAATATCTCTTGACAAAATATAGTAATGGAGTTAGTCAACCGATGTGTTCTATTGTTCTTGAACGAATCAGGTGTACTCTTTATGTGCGGCCACATTGATTGTTTGAAATAATCAATGTGGTTCTCAAAATGGTCAATACTCTGTGCGGAGGGAAATCTTTCGCTCTCTTATAAATCGTTACACATACGGTGACTCATACTGACCAGTGCCATTCGCGCCGGAAACAGAAATGGTTATGGAACCCCTTTCAAGAGAACGTAAAACACTTCATTTTGCATAACATCAGGTCGAAGCTCAAAATAATGTTGCTCATGAAATTGTAAAAGCAACATTGTGAATGCCCACATCAGAGCGGCTGAGGTAGCTCAACAAACACACACCATAATATTTCCTGTTTCAAGTTCTTATAACAAAATTTCTGAAAGCGTATCGTTCGCAGTTGATCAAATATCCGAGGCCATAGATATTCTCGATGATCGCATTTGTATATACTTATCTGAAATCCGGTGGCAGCTAATACAACAAAACGAAACTTTAGAAAAATGTATTGATGTGCTCAGTGAAGGCAGAAATCACGAGGTGCAGAAATTGGTCCGACTAAGTGTCAGGCATTATGTGAATGTTAAATACGGCGAAGAAAAACGATTTATAAGGAGCCTTGACTCCGACAATACCGATTCCCCGGTGCTGATGTACTTGAGATATCGAAATTCATATACATGATGCATCTAAGGACCGATAGTGGCAATAGAAAATCTTGTACAGGTGGAAAAATGGCACTAACGAATGAAATTATTTTAGAAGTATCAAAAGCCTGCTGGTATTCAACAATCGATAAAGGGAAGAAATGGGAAAAACACAAACAAATAATATGCACAGGTCGAAATCATTTCAAAAAAATGGATTACGAAGACGTACGTACTATCATGTTTACAATGGGAGAGAAGAAGGAACCGGCACAACCGGATTTACATTTGATGTGACAACCACAGAAATAGAGTCTGAAGATACATTCAAAGATGAATTAATATTGCTGTCATTCCCGATTGAATATCTAAACAATATTGATAGTATTTTAGAGCATTTTAATCTTGAAAACAATGCCGACTTTTTTATTGAGCAATGCAAAGATGTGATCGCCGTTTCGGAAAATCATCAAAGTGAGTCTGGCGGTGGGAAGATGAGCTTTCAAGCATTCTTTCATAATATCCCTGAATCTATTTGCTCGGTTAATGATACCGCAATTGTTGTTTTAGCAATTAATCCCGATGCAAATCCCAAAACGGAAAAGTCACCGGTGGGTTATCATATTGCCGGTTACATTCATGCCAATATGTTCGATTTTAAACCGTACCCCAATAGTGATCTCATAGAAAAGGGGTACTATTATAATTTTCTTAGAATAAGTGAAAGAGAGGAAAATGGTGAAAAGATTTATCGCAGGATGAAGATCTTTTCTTTGATGTTCTCCATCTTGCTTAGTTTGACAGAGCAAAACGATGTGAAATTCGCTTTTGCCTGCATGGGAAAAGAGAATGAAATTGTAAAAGCGGCCTTACATAGTATTTTAATTCAATATAATATGTGCTTATTCTTTATTATTTGTCATGATAAAGATTACCTTCAAAAGCTTAATAGACTTTCTGAAGATGATAACGGGAATACGAGATTATTCATAGATCATCCCATTACTTAAGCCCATCTGAATATATAAATATGTGCCTTCAGCCTCACATGGCTGCCTTCATGGCCGTGTAATCGTTT
>CAZOHQ010000027.1:12163-12488 GCA_964579455.1 uncultured Syntrophaceae bacterium
CAGAAAGTCCCGCTTCCTTCATTGCCAGGTACCCTTCAAAGTCCTGCATGACGTCGATAATGCTGTCAGGAGTGATGTCGGAATGTGCCATCAGCAGGGTCATCGGTGTAATACCCCACATTTTGTGGGAAAGATTCTCTTGACGTATAAGACCTCTTTTCCTATACGCAAACCCTCTAAAAGAAAGTTCTTATCAATAATAATAAGGTCGTAAGGTTACAGGACGGCTCCCGCACTCACATCCCCATGCCGGTCGTTATATGCTGGCTTTATATCTTATGGTCACAATCACCTGCCAGTCCAAGAATTCATTGACACACAAGAC
>CAZOHQ010000028.1:0-12356 GCA_964579455.1 uncultured Syntrophaceae bacterium
CCGCGGGTAAGCCCGCCCAGAAACAGCTCCAGAAAATAATCCATATTAAATAAATTTATCTCCCTACCTATGCCTCTTTCAGGCCACTCAGTAGCAATAAATCAGGGGTCAGGCACATGCGCCTGCCCCCTGATAAAGGTTTTTAAATTTCACACGTCCTACTATGCTATTTTATCTCAACATACTTGCCATTCTCTACCTGATAAATGGAGAATCCGATCCCTATGGCATCGCCCTTAGCATCAAATTTTATCTTTCCAAGGGGGGTCTCAACATATTCGGTCTTCAGTGCCTTTGAAACCGCATCATAATCGGTCGATCCCGCTTTCTCGATCGCGTTCAACAGGGCCTGCGTCGCAGCATACGCGTTGAGGAAGAAAGCACCCGGATCAGCTCCATATGCTTTTTTATGTGCTTCAACAGCGGCAATTGCCAAAGGATTCGAAGATGTATCTCTCGGGCCGGTGGCATAGACGCCTTCCGCGTATTTACCGGCAACCTTGATAAAGGTATCGTCCTTAACACCATCATCGGAAATAAAAGCTGTCTTCATTCTTTTTTTGCGCATCTGCATGATAATCTTCGATGCCTCGGGGTGGTAACCGCCGAATATCACCGCATCCGCTTTTTTACGTCTTATTTTCTGAACAACTGCTGAATAATCGACGGCACCCGGTGTGACACCTTCGTACAGCACCATTTCGGCTCTGGGGTCCGCTTCAAGAAAGCCCTTCGCAAACTCCGCCAGTCCCTTACCATAATCTCCCTTGTCGTGTATGACGGCAATCTTCTTGGCCTTCAATACATCAAGAGCGTAATCCACCTCAAGCCGCGCCTGTGCATCGTCTGAAGCAATGGTACGATAAAAGTTGGGATAATCACCGCTCTGTGTCAGAGGCGGATTGGTCGCGGATGGTGACATGCAGATAATGTTTTCGGCCTTATATATGCCAAGAGCTGCCTTGGTGGCACCACTGCATATGTGTCCCATCACGACATCGGCACCCTGAGACAGCAGCTTTGTGGCCGTGTTTGTGGCAACTTCCGGCTTGCATACGTCATCTTCCGCGAGGATGACCACTTGCTTGCCAAGGATTCCCCCCTTCGCGTTGATATCTTTGACCACGAGTTCGGCGGCCTTTATGGAAGGTATGCCATAGGACGCAAGGTCACCACTGTGGGCGCCGGCAACACCCAAGTTTATCGTATCAGCCGCGAATCCGACACCTGACATCGTGGATACTGCAAATGCAAAAACCATTGCAGCGACAAATACTTTTCCGAAATAATTTCTCATAAATCCAATCTCCTCCTTGCTGTTTTATAATCAAAAACCTTGGAAGCCTCTCTTTATAGTGGGATAAAAAAGTCAAGTCAAGCCAAAAACATATTTTAAAAAGCACTTTCCTGTTTTTGTGCCCATACAGGCATATTGAAGCTCCCCTCAACAAGTTGCGGGGAGCACGCTCGCTGTTCAATATGGCTGACTTCAGGAAAAAATTGTTTTACCTAATAACGGAAGAAGAAATCAAGAAATGGATCGTCAAATCTCTTCTGCGCTTTTTTAAAGCGGTAACCGATAGATGCCACCCCTATACCGAGAAGAATAAGCACGGATGCTACTATGATCGACAAGAGTGGAGGATACACAGCTATAAGGATACCCGCAACAATCAATATTATTCCTGGAACCATTTCACACCCCTATTCCAGATTCTTTACGGCAGATTCAATCCTCATGATACCTTCCCGGATGTTTTTCATCGATGTGGCGTATGAAAGACGTATATGATCATCACTCCCAAAAGCGATGCCGGGAACCACCGCAACATTAGCACTATCAAGAAGATATTCCGCCAGAGATGCCGAACCTGTTATCAATTTTCCATCATAATTCTTACCATACAGTGAAGACATATCGGGAAAGGCATAAAAGCTCCCTTCGGGATTGATGCATTGTATGCCTGCCATACCATTAAGGGCATCAACAATATAATTACGCCTTTTCCTGAATTCTTCAACCATTTCAGCTATTACACCTTGATCTCCATTCAGCGCCTCAACCGCGGCCTTCTGGGAGATTGACGCCGGGTTTGATGTATTCTGACTCTGGATCTTTGTCATCGCTGAAATGATATCTTCCGGGCCGGCAGCGTACCCTATCCTCCATCCCGTCATGGCATAAGATTTCGAGACGCCGTTGACGACAATCGAAAGTTTTTTCACATCTTCATTGACCATGGCAATACCGGAAAAGGGAAACCCGTCATATACAATTTTTTCATATATCTCATCCGAGATCACCAGAATGTTCTTTCGGACTATCACTTCCGCAAGCGTCTCCAGTTCCTCAAAGGTATATGTTGATCCGGTTGGATTGGAGGGACTGTTCAAGACGAGGGCCTTTGTTTTTGTATTGATCGCTCGCTCAAGTTGATCAGGCGTTATCTTGAAACCACCGGCCCCCTTTGTCTCAAGGATTGATGGCACGGCACCGGAAAGCAATACAATATCCGGATAAGAAACCCAGTATGGTGCCGGAATAATAACCTCATCTCCTTCGTCAAACAGGGCCTGCGCGAGGTTGTAGAGTACGTGTTTCGCTCCGCAGGATACCACTATCTCCGATCTCTTATACACGAGTTCATTATCACGCCGGAGTTTTTCAATGATAGCGTTCTTAAGTTCATCTATCCCCCCCACAGGGGTATATTTGGTAAATCCTTCCTGTATCGCCCTGACAGCCGCTTCTTTGATATTTACAGGAGTATCAAAATCCGGCTCACCGGCACCGAAACTGATAATATCTCTCCCCTCCATCCTCAGAGCGTTTGCCTTTGCGGTTATGGCAAGTGTTGGTGAAGGCTTTACCCTCTCTACTCTTTTTGCAAATTTCATGTCGTCTTTCCTTGTTTACGTATGTTTCTGCTTTTTTCTCGAATTATTTATTTTCATATCAGGGAATTTTTCCTTAAGTCTCCCTAAAACAATATCAGGGACCATACCTTTTACCGACCCACCCAAACCGGCGGCTTCTTTCACGATGCTCGAATTGCAATAAAACCACTTAGATCCGGTCATCAGAAACACCGTTTCTATATTCCTCGTTAATCTTCTGTTGATAAGGGCCAATTGAAACTCATACTCAAAATCAGACATGGCCCGAAGACCCCTTAATATACAGGACGCCTCCGATTTTTTTACATAATCCACAAGAAGACCTGAAAAAGAATCAACCT
This sequence comes from uncultured Syntrophaceae bacterium, assembly GCA_964579455.1. Classification (GTDB taxonomy): domain Bacteria; phylum Desulfobacterota; class Syntrophia; order Syntrophales; family UBA2210; genus UBA2210. The sequence goes on from CAZOHQ010000028.1 coordinate 3,240, forward strand.
CAATCCTGGGATTATCGCCAACGACCTCTCTGATCATGCACATCCTCTCTTCCACGGAAAACAGCGTTTTTTTGTTCGGGTTATACCCAACAAGGACAATTACCTTTTTGAATACACTCAGTCCCCTCTCAATGATATCCACATGACCGTTTGTTATGGGATCGAATGAACCCGGATATACCGCCGATTTTCCCATTTTTTTACCCCTCTACCCCTCTACATTCTTAATTGTAAAAAAGAAAGCACCGTATCTCCATATCGCCTCTGATCAGTCAGAACAAAGTCATCGCTGTCCGCTATATTTTCCCTGAAGGAATGTTCCATTACCACGGCACCTTCCTCCGAGATCAGATCACTCTTTCCAAGCATATCGAGGGTTTCGGATACCAACCCTCTGTCGTAGGGAGGATCGGCAAATACAATATCAAACCGCTGTCGGCGTCCCGACAAGATGCGGATTCCATTCTCCGCGGGGAGAATTATCACTTCGCACGATTCTTCAAATCCGCACAGCTTCAGGTTCTTCTCAAGCACCCTCGCGTGAAGCGTCTCTTTCTCAATAAACGTGGTCTTGGTAGTTCCTCTGCTCAGTGCCCCAATACCTACACTGCCCGAACCCGCAAATATATCCAGGAATAAAGCTCCATCCATGGACGGGAGAATATTAAACAGCGATTCCCTGACCTTGTCGGAAGTTGTTCTGATCTTGTCGCTCTTCGGCACGTATATTTTCCTGCCTCCCGCGCGTCCTCCCGTTATTCTCATCTATCAATCCAGCTATTCTCCTTGTATAAGTATCTCAGCTATCTGCACCGCATTCAAGGCGGCTCCCTTTCGTATGTTGTCGGCTACAATCCACATATTTATCCCGTTAGGAATAGATTCATCTTCTCTGATCCTTCCGACAAAGGTATCATCCATCCCTGCTACATCGCTGGCAAGCGGATATTCCAACCGACCCGGATTATCTAATACAGTGACTCCTGGAGCGCTTGAAAGTATCTCTCTCACTTCGCCCGGGGTGATTTTTCTCTCTGTTTCAATATTGACAGACTCCGAGTGGCCGTAGAAGACCGGCACTCTCACGGTCGTAGCGGTAACAGCCATGGAGGGAGCTTTAAAGATTTTTCTGGTTTCATTGACCATCTTCATTTCCTCTTTCGTATAGCCGTTATCCAAGAATACATCTATGTGGGGAAGACAGTTGAAGGCTATCCGGTGAGGATACACTTCTATTTCCGGCTCTTTCAGGGCCAACAGCGCCCTCGTCTGTCCCGCAAGCTCCTCAATGGCATCCTTACCGGTACCAGACACTGCCTGATACGTGGACACCACTATCCGTTTTATACCGACCGCATCATGAATGGGTTTTAACGCTACAACCATCTGTATAGTAGAACAATTCGGATTGGCAATAATCCTCCCCGTACCGAATGTGCCGATATCTTCAGGATTTACCTCAGGGACAACCAGGGGAATGCCCGGTTCCATTCTGAAGGCGCTGGTGTTGTCAATCACTATACAACCATCCTTCGCTGCTACCGGTGCAAATCGTTCGCTGATACTTCCTCCGGCGGAAAACAGCCCTATCTCGATCCCTTTAAATGAATCATCATTCAATACTCTGACCGGGTACTCCTTTCCCCGAAAGGTTAGCTCTTTACCCAGCGAGCGTTCCGAAGCAAGGAGGATTAGCTCTTTTACCGGAAAATTTCTTCTTTCCAGTGTGCTGATCATCTCTGTTCCAACCACTCCTGTTGCGCCTACAACTGCTACGTTATATTCTCTCATATCAATACCTTGTCTTTCAATTCATTATACAGAGAGCCACAAGGATCCTTGTGGCTCGGCTATACCTCATAATGGGATTCACTGTTCACAGTCTAAGGTTTGAGAAAACGAAGATCAAGCGAACGGTGTTGAGGTTCAATACATGCCATTCCGGTTGATGCAAAGGATGTATGAACTGACAAAAGTCTCTCAAGCAACCCCGATCTGTGAACCAGAGTCATTATAATGTATCTTTAGGTTTTATGATAATATCTTTCTGTTTTACCTTGATTCTGTTTCTTTGCAATCTTACACAACATCCACACAGGACCGGAAAGACCATAGCCCAGAGACAGCACAAAGAGCATTATCTGCGGCTCAAGCACAATGACTGTCAGCATAAATATGATCAGAACAAAGGTCATGAAGGGTTTTCTCGAGAAGAAGTCCATGTCTTTGAAACTATAGTATTTTATGTTACTTACCATCAGCAGAGACAGGCCAACGGTGCCCGCCAGAACCGACACGTTATTAAACTGCCCTTCCCCACCCAGATAATAGAAGAACAGGACTGATGTTGCTATGACGGTTGCGGCTGCCGGGATGGCCAGGCCGTTAAATACCTTGCTGTCCATAATGCCGATCTGCACATTGAACCGTGCAAGCCTGAGGGCTCCGCATACCACAAAGAGAAATGCGGTAAGCCATCCATATCGCCCGAACGATACGAGCGCCCATGAATATGCAAGTATCGCGGGCGCCATGCCAAACGCGACAAGATCGGAGAGAGAATCATACTCTGCGCCGAATCTGCTGGCCGTATTGGTGACCCTGGCAATCTTTCCATCAAGACCATCCAGGATACAGGATATTATTATGGCAACGGCTGCCCTTGAAAAATCTCCGCCTATGGAGGCTATGATCGAATAAAATCCGAAAAACAGACTTGCCGTGGTGAAAAGGTTCGGGAGTATATAAATGCCCTTCTTCATATTGTCACGGTTTATCTTGGAACTTTTCTTCATATCAGATATCCTATTTTTGTTTCTCCAGCCTTTACCCTGTCTCCAACCTTTACGGAGATTGTGGTATCGAGGGGCATAAAAACCTCGAGACGCGAACCGAATTTGATAAGCCCGAAACGCTCACCCTTCTGAATCTGCATACCTTTTTTAGTCCAGCAGACTATCCTTCTCGCCACTATTCCCGCTATCTGCGTGGTACGTATCTGTCCTCCATCTGCCATTTTAATAAGAACGGAATTTCGCTCGTTGAGCTCTGACGCCTTGTCAAGATTTGCGGGAAAGAACTTGCCCTTTGAGTAACTGATTCCCTCTATGGTACCGGAACAGGGCGCTCTGTTCACATGGACATTAAGAATGCTCATAAAGATACTCACTTTTCTAACCTTCTCATTGAGCATCTCTTTTTCTTCCACCTCTTCTATCTTTATAATCCTGCCATCTGCTGGTGATATTATCGCCTTTTCGTCTTCAGGAGTCACCCTTTGGGGATTACGGAAAAACCACATCACAAAAAGAGCTAAGGCAAGAAAGAGAACACCCGCCCATCTGACTTTGAGGAATACACATAGTATCCCGAGAACTGCGAGGGGTATGATGAAGAAAAACCCGTCAGGGACAATGGGAAACGTTTTATTGCTCATAGAAATACCATCGGATGCAAACCTCTTCTTTTTACCGGACGGATCCGCCAATCCGGTCTATATTAGATAAAAGGTCCTGTGTCAACCTGTTCATAAGAGATACGAGAGACATCAATCAACCCTTTGTCGCGTAAGAAGCACGAAGATAATCAGGAGCCAAAGTCATTATATCGGATATATCACCGGCATGATACTTTTTTCGCCCTACACGACCAACTGCTTGCGCCTGTATATGGTTAAGGTGTGACGGCACAAAAAACGATCTGCCCGGCAAGAGATCCTCGATAACATGACGATACTTCTGCGCTCCATCACCCAGAAATATGATTTCACCATCCATTGAGCACAGAAATTCATCGGGACGTGCAACGCATTCCCTCAACGTCTTCTCATATATCCCTTCTTCAGAGGGGACATAGAGTGCAGTGTATATCTCTCCCCTTCCGGCGTCCAGCACAGGACAGACAGCAACCTTTTTACATAAAAGATCTGGAACGTTCAAGGCAAGGGCATCCAGCGTACACACCCCGACAACCGGTTTCTGCAGAACAAATGCCAGACCCTTAACGGTGCTTGCACCTACCCTTAATCCCGTAAAAGAACCGGGGCCCACGGTAAAGGCAAAGAGATCTATTTGTTCTGCCTTGATCCCCACGGAGACGAGCAACCGCTGAATAGCCGGCAGGAGTGTTTCCGCATGATTTCTTCCCGTACTCATAAAGAACTCGGCCAGGACATGGTCATCATCAAGTAACGCAACGCTCGTCGTCCTGGCAGAGGTATCCGCAGACAGTATAATCATATCTAATTATTCAGTATTCTAATTATATCGTTATAGAAGACAAATATCATCAGGAGTATCAGGAGAAAAAATCCAACCTGCTGAGATATTTCCCTCCACTTCACGTTAACCTCTCTACCGGTAACGGCTTCTATCAGAAAGAAACAAAGGTGTCCCCCGTCAAGCACCGGCACTGGCAACAGATTCAACAGCCCCAGGTTCACACTCAATACCGCCATAAGAAATATAAATGGCAAGAAACCTTTGCGAACCTGCGAGCCCGCCATCTGGGCAATCAATATAGGTCCGCCCAGTTCCTTTGGAGAAACAACTCCCTGTACTATCTTGACAACACCGAGACAGGTAAGCTTCGTCCACCCCCATGTCTGTTCAATCCCGGAAAATAGTGCACCCACCGGGCCCTGCCTTTCAATGAAAGTTTCATCGGATATACCAACACCTATTCGATAGGTATCGATCTCTTCGCCAAAGATATTTTTAGATTTTACACGTTCGGGCGTCACATACATATTGAAGATTTTATTCTTCCTGTCAACAGCTATGCTGAGTTTGTCACCGTTGCTCTCGCTAACAACATTCGCCAGTTCCGACCAGCGTGAAATCTCACTTTCATTTATTGCTACAATGACATCCCCACTCTGCATGCCCGCCTCAAACGCAGCGCTTCCTTCCTGTACGTTCCCAATCCTGGACGTGGAAACGGGAACTCCGACGGCGTACACCAAGGTAAAAGCAACGATGGCAAACAGGAAATTGAAGAGAGGGCCTGCCGCCACTATCGATATCTTCTTCAGAGCGTTTTGTTTGTGGAATGACCGCTTTTCATCATCCGGTGACAATTCCTCCTCATCTCCGGACTCGCCCAGCATCTTCACGTACCCCCCAAGGGGTATCGCGGATAGTACATATTCCGTTTCCCCAATTTTTTTGCCAACCAACCTTGGGCCGAAACCGAGCGAAAATTTCAACACGCCCACACCGGACCACTTTGCCACAAGAAAGTGACCCAGTTCATGGACAAAAATCAATACCCCCAGCAGGATTATCACCGATATAATATTTATACCAATCAAGATATCTTCCTTTTCTCAACGATCTCTCCGGCCTTTATCCGTCCCCAGCCGTCGGCCTCCAGAACATCTTTAATACTCCCAATTTCCTTCGTTTGATGTGAATCGAGAACCTCTTTTATAACGAGAGGAATATCCCCAAACCCTATTGTATCTTCAATAAAGGCCGCCACAGCCACCTCATTCGATGCATTCAGAACCGCCGGTGCGGATCCTCCCTTCCCGGCAGCCTCATATGCAAGCTTCAGCGCTGGAAATTTAGTACAATCAGGGGACATAAACTCCAGAGTTCCGACACTACACAGGTCCAGGGTGTCCACCGCACCCTTCAATCTTTCCGGATATGAAAGTGCGTACGATATAGGTCCTCTCATATCGGGCACCCCCATCTGGGCTAGTACAGAACCGTCAATATATTCCACCATTGAATGCACAATGCTCTGCGGGTGAATACAGACATCTATGCTACCCACATCCATACCAAACAACCATGCGGCCTCTATGACCTCGAGACCCTTGTTCATCATGGATGCCGAGTCGATGGTAATCTTCCTGCCCATTTCCCAATTTGGATGCCTGAGTGCGTCTTCCAGTGTTATATACGCGAATTGCTCAGGAGGAAGGTGTAAAAAGGGTCCTCCCGAGGCGGTCAGTATGAGCCTCTTCACTTCTTTCCTATCGTGACCTGCAAGACACTGAAAGATGGCATTGTGCTCACTGTCAACAGGAATAATATTCACTCCACGCGACGCGGCTCTCTCTACAACCAGTTCCCCCGCCATAACCATTGTTTCCTTGTTGGCAAGCGCAATGTTTTTTCCAGCATCAATGGCCGCTATCGTCGGAGAAAGCCCCGCCGCTCCGGCTATGGCCGAAACAACCATCTCCGCCTTTTTCCATGACGCAACTTCCCCGTATCCGCCTTCGCCTGACAGTATCTTAACAGAAGCAGAATATCCGAGCATTTCGCGCAACTGTTGGGCATGTTCGTCATCAATAACAGATACTATATCCGGCCCGAATATGTCTATCTGCCTCTTGAAAAGCGAAAGATTTCTACCTGCGGCAAGGGCTACTACCTTGAACCTGGTGGGGTTTCGGGTTATGACGTCGAGGGTGTTTACCCCTATAGAACCTGTTGATCCTAGAATGGATATATTCTTCATCTGATCACTAAGACACTGTAATAATAGACAAGGGGAAGCATGAAGCTCAGGGAATCCACGCGGTCAAGTATCCCCCCATGGCCCGGAAGGATAGAACCCGAGTCTTTAACCATGGAAATTCTTTTAAGAGATGATTCGCACAGGTCTCCTAATTGGCCGACAATGTTTACAAGGAAACCGAGCGTTATCGCATGAATAACGGGAAGATCATGAAAGAACAGAATCTTAAACAATAAGCATCCGAGCACGGTGCCGACAATGGAACCGATTGCGCCTTCTACCGTCTTTCCCGCACTGACTGCTGGCATCAGTTTGGTCTTTCCCATAGACCTTCCGGCATAAAAAGCAGAGCTGTCGCCCACAAAGGCGGCAACGATAACAAAGAAGACCCAGGTAGTCCCATTATCAGAACACCTGAGAGGAATTATATACGATATCAGGAGGGGTATATACATAAAGCCGAACACAACCCTCGTAAGTGCCGCAAGATCGGCCAGACCATTTTTCATCCTCATGAGAAAAAGCAGAAACACTATGATGAAGGAAAACGTAACCGTGGCGGACATCAACTGGACACCACCGAAATATGCCGACAGGGGTATCAAAAAGGCTATGACCAACCCCTCGGTTTTTTCCCAATAATATTTCCCCTTAAATACCATGGAATTATACTCGGAAACACCCCCCACTATAAAAAGAGTAATAATTATGGAGAAGAGAAGAGAAGAACCGTACAGGATAACCGCAAAGAGTAAGGGTACCGCTATAACTCCTGTAATCCATCTTTTTGCATGGGAATTCATACCACTAATCCTTCGATAATTGGTCGCTTATCAATCCAAAGCGCCGTTCTCTTCCCTGATAATCCACTATGGCTTCTAATAAATCATCCTTTGAAAAATCCGGCCATAAAACATCTGAAAAATAAAGTTCCGTATAGCTCAATTGCCATAAGAGAAAATTACTCAGCCGGTACTCTCCACCCGTCCGTATCAACAAATCCGGGTCAGGAATATTTGCGGTAAAGAGATACTGTGAAAAGAAATCCTTCGTGATTGTATTTTCATCGATACCTCTTGATTTGCTATCCTTGAGAACTCGTTTTACCGCACTGACAATCTCGTCTCTGCCACCATAACTCAAGGCAAGATTCAAGACCATCCCCCTGTTCTCCGATGTTTCTTCAATTGCCCTGGAAAGCGCGTCCCTGACCTTTTTTGGCAGTTTGTCGGTATCCCCTATCGAAATCAGCCGTATCCCGTTGTCTTTCATCTCATGGAGTTGTGTCATGAGATATTCTTCAAGAAGTATGGTTAATGCCCTTACTTCCTCTTCCGGACGCTGCCAGTTTTCAACCGAAAATGCGAAGAGAGTGAGATATTGTACACCCAGTTTACGACAGGTCTCCACCACAGTCCGAACCGCATCGGCACCTTTCTTGTGTCCCATTACCCTTTTCAACATGTTCTTCTTCGCCCACCTGCCGTTGCCATCCATAATAACGGCTATATGGCGCGGAAGCTTTTCCTTGATAATTCGGTGCATATACATTTCCCAATCCTAAAATCAAGTACCACAGCACCCTGGCATTTTCAACATGTATCTTAAGAACAAGGTTCCTGCTTTGCGCACAAAAAAGGGGCCCGAAGGCCCCTGTCATTTCTTACTGCCAACCCTATATCTCCATAATTTCCTCTTCTTTGGCTCCGAGGATCTTGTCTGTCTTATTGATGTAATCATCGGTTATCTTCTGCACTTTATCCTGGTAATCATGCATATTATCCTCTGATATATCGCCATCGGTCTTCAGTTTTTTCAAATCATTGTTGGCATCTCTTCTCGCGTTTCGGAGTCTGACCTTGTACTCTTCGGTCATCTTCTTTACTACTTTTTCGAGTTCTTTTCTTCTTTCTTCCGTGAGAGGAGGAATATTGATTCTGATCACCTTGCCGTCATTGTTTGGAACCAGCCCCAGTTCAGATTTCTGTACAGCCTTTCCAATGGCATCTATCGCCCCCTTATCCCATGGAGAGATAAGAATAAGCTGGCTTTCCGGTGTGGAGAGTGTGGCAACCTGATTGAGTGGTGTCATGACCCCATAATAATCCACCTTAATTCCGTCAAGAAGCGCCACTGATGCCCGGCCTGTACGCACCTTATTAAACGATTTTTCAAGAGACTGTATGTGTTTCTCCATGGTCTCGTGTAAACCTTCAAAGATCAGATCTGTCATTTCTCACCCCCGACAACGGTGCCTATGGCATCCCCACAAACAACACCCCTGATATTGCCCTTCTTTTCAAGGTTAAACACAACAAGGGGAAGGTTATTGTCCCTGCACATGGAGACTGCTGTTGAATCCATTACCTTCAAATCTCTGGTTAATATTTCGGTATAACTAATTTTACCGAATATTATTGCATCTTTATCTCTCACAGGATCTCTGTCATAGATTCCATCTACTTTGGTTGCTTTGAGTATGGCATCCGCCTGAATTTCCATAGCCCTCAAAGAAGCCGCTGTGTCTGTGGTCAAATAAGGACTTCCCGTACCACAGGCGAAGATGACCACCCTTCCCTTTTCCAAATGCCGGGTCGCCCTCCTCTTTATGAACGGTTCCGCTATCTCTCTCATCTCAATAGC